>DATHJG010000035.1:0-2227 GCA_035489875.1 Solirubrobacteraceae bacterium
GTCGTCGAGCGCCCCGACGGGGCGCTCGACGACCCCGCCGCCCGGCGCGGCCGACACGACGCGGACCGGCGCGACGTCGGCGACACGTTCGGATCCACCAGCTTCATCGCCAACGACGACCGCGCGCTGCCCCAGCGCGAGCGACGCTTCGAGTCCCCGCACGAGCACGCTCCAACCGGCCGCGAGCGCTGGCGCGACCCCGAGCTGCGCGGCGGCCTGCGCTACGTGATGGTCCGCCTCGCGCCCGAGGCGCCGGCCGGCGCCTCGGTGTCGATCGACGCCGTGCGCCTCCGCTACACGCCGATGCCCGGCTATGACCTGCGCGACCGCGAGGCGCTGCTGCCCGGCCGCTTCCTCTCCTCCGACGACGGGCTGAACCGGATCTGGTACGCGGGAGCCAACACGCTGCACGTCAACACGATCGACCCGCGGCAGGGCATCGAGAACGGGACGGAGACGATCGGCGTCGGCGAGCGCGTGCTCGTGGACGGCGCCAAGCGCGACCGGCTGATCTGGAACGGCGACCTCGCCATCACCGGGCGGATCGCCGCCGTCACGACCGCAGATGGCCAGGCCATGCGCGACTCCCTGCGCTCGATCGCCAACACCCAGCGCGATGACGGCTACGTGTCGGGCTGTTCGCCCAACGGCCTCGGTGGCCCAGCCTGCCAGAACTACCTCGAGTACCACCTGTGGTGGCTCACGGCGCTGGAGGAGTACCACCTCTATACCGGCGACGACGCGTTCGTGCGCGAGCTTTGGCCGACCTTCACGCGGGCGATGGACTACTTGGAGAGCCGCCAGTCGACCGGCGGAACGGAGGGGACGGAGCAGCAGGATGCGGCGCCGCGGGTGCCGGCCGGCGGCACGCTGGGCCAGAGCTTCACCACCGAGCGGCACTTCACCTCCGTCGCCGGTCGGTTCCCGACCTACAACACGAGCGACGCCGACGTCACGCTCTCGCTCCATCGCGGCGGCCCGGGCGGCGAGCTCGTCGCCCGCCGGCGGATCGAGGATGTGCCGGACAACTCGTGGGAGGCGCTCGACTTCGACGAGCCGCTCGCGCCCGGCACCTACTACCTCGAGCAGTCCGAGCCGAGCGGCTCGATCGCGTGGTGGAGCCACACGGGCGACGTCTACGCCGCCGGCGAGGCGTATCAGAACGGCACGCCGGTGGGCGGCGACCGCACGCTGCGCATCACCACGGTCGAGGAGCGGCCCCCGCTGCTGGACATCGGCGGCCAGTGCGGCCACTGGATCTACTGCGACGGCGGCCGCGAGACCGAGGTCAACGCCCTCTACGTCTCGGTGCTGCGCGATGCGGCGGAGCTCGCGGCGCTGACCGGCCACGACGCCCGCGCCACCGAGTGGCGCGAGACGGCGCCGCGGATCTCCGACGGCATCAACGCCGAGCTGTGGGACGCGAGCAAGGGCGCGTACCGCCAGTCGAGCATGAACCCGGGCAACGTGCCCCAGGACGGCAACGTCTTCGCCGTCCTGAACGGGATCGCCGGCCCCGGGCGCACCGACGCAAGCCTCGAGTACCTCAGGCGCGAGCTGTGGACGCCCTACGGCTCCAAGTCGGGCACGGGCTCGATGCCCCAGCTCGTCGGACCGTTCATGAACTACTACGAGGCGCTCGCGCGCTTCCGGACCGGACGCGACGCGGAGGCGTGGCAGCTGCTGCGCGACGTGTGGGGCTACATGCACGTCGATCACAAGACGATCGAGGGCGTGCACGAGGAGCCGGCGACGTCCGCCTGGGAGCACATCGAGCTCGACGGCCGGCCGTACCGCTTCGAGGACAGCAGCCTCGCGCACCCGTGGTCGGCCGGCGCCACCGCGCTGCTGACCAACGAGGTGCTCGGCGTGCGCCCCGTGACGCCCGGCTACGAGCGGTTCGTCGTCGAGCCGCACCCGGGCGACCTCGAGTGGGCCGAGGGCCGGGTGCCCACGCCGCACGGCCCGATCGACGTGCGCTGGCGGCAGAAGGCGGGCGGGCTGCGGATCCACGTCGACGCACCGCGCGGCACCCGCGGCACGGTGATCCTGCCCGACGGAGAGAAGAAGGAGATCGTCCGATGACCCGCACGCCGTATCGCGCGGTGCTGGTCGCCGCCGACCGCGCCGAGCTGGACGCCGGTCTCGCCGCGCTCGCCGACGGCCGGTCCGCCCCGGGTCTGGTCACCGACTCGGTCAGCGACGGCGGGCTCGCGTTCCTGTTCGC
>DATHJG010000036.1:0-4367 GCA_035489875.1 Solirubrobacteraceae bacterium
TCGCTCTTCACCGCGAACGGCCTGCACATGTTCCGCGGCTTCGCGCTCGCCGCCCGCGGCGACCTGGCGGCCGCCGAGGAGCAGGTCCGGACCGCGCTGGAGAACAGCCGCATGTGGGGCTTCGGGGACCTCGCGGCGCAGACGTTCATCCGCGGGTTCCTCTGCTCGACGCTCGTCGAGCGCGGCGAGCTGGCGGACGCGCGCCGCACCCTCGGGGCCGAACGGCGCGGCCAGGACCACGAGGGCGTGCGCTTCTGGCTGCTCGGCCGGCTGCAGCTGCTCGTCGCCGCGGGCGACGACGCGGCGGCGCTGGCGGCGGCGGACGACCTCGCCGAGCGCTACGCGTGGATCACGAACCCGGCGATCTCGCCGTGGCGCTCGCTGAAGGCGCAGTCGCTCGCGCGGCTGGGGCGGGGCGGCGAGGCGGCGGAGCTCGCGGCCGCCGAGGTGGCGCTCGCGCGCCGCTGGGGCGCGCCCGGCGCGCTCGGCCGCGCGCTGCGCGTGCTCGGGACGCTCGAGGGCGATGCCGGGCTCCCGCGCCTGGAGGAGGCCGTCGCCGTGCTGGACGGCTCGATCGCGCGGCTCGAGCAGGCGAAGGCGCTGGCCGCGCTCGGCTCCGCGCTGCGCCACATCCGCCGGCCGGCGGATGCGCGCGAGCCGCTGCGGCGTGCGCTGGAGCTCGCCGCGGCGTGCGACGCGCCGACGCTCGCGGAGCACGTGCGCACCGAGCTGTACGCCGCGGGCGCCCGCCCGCGCACCGACGCGCTGGCCGGCGCCGCCGCGCTGACGGCATCCGAGCGGCGCGTCGCCGACCTCGCCGCCGCGGGCGAGACCAACCGCGACATCGCGCAGGCCCTCTACGTGACTCCCAAGACGGTCGAGGTCCACCTCTCCAACGCCTACCGCAAGCTCGGCATCCGCTCCCGCCGCGAGCTGCCTGACGCGCTCGCCCTCGCATGACGCTGCTCGAACGCGACGCGGAGCTGGCGACGCTCGACGCGGCGCTGTGCGCGGCCGCCGACGGCAGCGGCCGCGTCGTCGTGATCGGTGGGCCGGCGGGGATCGGCAAGTCGGGGCTGCTGGCCGACCTGCGCGAGCGCGCGGCCGCCCGCCGAGACATCGCGGGCGCTCGACCCGCGGCTGGCGTGCTCGCCGGGACGGCGGGCGCGGCCGACGCCGGCGCTCCAGCCGCGGCGGACGGTCTCCGCGTGCTCGCCGCGCGCGCCTCGGAGCTCGAGCGCGACTTCGCGTTCGGCGTCGTGCGCCAGCTCTTCGAGGCCGACGCCGCCGCCCGGCCCGAGCTCGCGCTCGCGGGCGCCGCCGCGCCCGCCGGCGCCGTGCTCGCGGCGCCCGCCGCCGACGGCCGGGGCGTGACGTCGTTCGCGGCGCTGCACGGCCTGTTCTGGCTCGCCGCCAACCTCGCGTCCGAGCGGCCGCTGCTGCTCGCCGTCGACGACCTGCCCTGGTGCGATGCGCCCTCGCTGCGCTTCCTCGCGTACCTCGCCCGCCGCCTGGAGGGGCTGCCGATCCTGCTCGTCGCGACCGTGCGCTCCGGCGAGCCGGGCGCCGACCCCGCGCTGCTCGCCGAGATCGTGCACGACCCGGCCGCGGTCACGCTCCTGCCCGGCCCGCTCAGCGCCGCCGGCGCCGCGGCGCTGGTGCGGGCACGACTCGGCGCCGGCGCCGAGGAGGCGTTCTGCGTCGCGTGCCACGACGCGACCGGCGGCAACCCGCTGCTGCTGCGCCAGCTCCTGCGCGCGCTCGAGGCCGAGGGCGCCGTCCCCGACGCCGCGCAGGCGGGCGTCGTCCGGGCGGTTGGCCCGCGCGCCGCGTCGAGCACGGTGCTGGTGCGCCTGGGGCGGCTGCCCGCCGGCGCCGCCGCCGTCGCCCGCGCCGTGAGCATCCTGGGGGACAGCGCGCAGCTGCCGGCCGTCGCGGCGCTCGCCGGCCTCGACGAGCCGGCGGTCGCCGCCGCGACCGGCGCGCTCGCGCGCGTCGAGATCCTCCGCCCCGACCCGCCGCTGGGGTTCGTGCACCCGCTCGTCCGCGACGCGATCTACCACGAGCTCCCGCCCGGCGAGCGCGGCCTGCTGCACGAGCGGGCCGCCCGCCTGCTCCACGCCGCGGGCGCACCGTCCGAGCAGGTCGCCGCGCAGCTCCTCGAAGCGCCTCGCCGCGGCGATCCCTGGCCGGTCGACGTGCTGGAGGACGCCGGCCGCACGGCGATGCTCCGCGGCGCGCCCGACTCGGCGGTCGCGTACCTGCGCCGGGCGCTCGACGAGCCGCCGCCGGAGGAGCGCCGCCTCGGCGTGCTGCTCGCCCTCGGCGCCGCGGAGGCCCTGACGAGCGGGCCGGCCGCGGCGGAGCACCTCCAGGCCGCCTACGACGCCATGGACGATCCGGTCGCGCGTGGCCGGGTCGCCGACGGTCTCGGCCGGGCGCTCCTGTTCACCGCGCGCGTGCACGAGGCGGCCGTGCTGGCCCGCACGGCCGCGGCGGCGCTGCCGCCGAGCGAGCAGGACCTGCGGCAGACCCTGGAAGCGCTCGAGCTCGCGACGCACTACTTCGGCGAGGGAGGCGCCGAGATGCGCGAACCGCTCGAACGCCATCGCAGCGAAGTGCAATCCCGAGGGGCGAAGGGACTCGCGGCGCTGGCGGCGATCGACTGGACCTATCGCGGCGGCTCGGCCGACGAGTGCTGCCGGCTGGCGCTCGCCCTGCTGGCTGACGGCGAGCTGGTCGAGACGGACAACGGCCTGATGTCGATCCCGGCGATCGTCACGGTCGCCGTGGCCGACCGCGACGAGGCGCTCGAGATCCTCGAGGCGTCGCTGGACGTCGCGTACCGGCACGGCTCGCTGTTCTCCGTCCCGTCCGTGCTGCTGTTCCTCGGGATCACGCGGCTGCTGCGGGGCGACCTCGCCGGCGCCATGGCCAACCTCGCCGAGGCGAAGGAGGGCTTCAAGGCCTGGGGCTTCGCCGCGACCAGCCAGATCTACTGCGACGCGCACCTCGCGGCGGTCGCGTGCGCGCGCGGGGACGCCACGGGGGCGCGGCGCATCCTGGACGGCCAGCCGTTCCAGGACCACCAGGGCGACGCGACGCGCTACTGGCTCAACAGCCACCTGGAGATCCTCGTCGCCGAGGCCCGCTGGGCGGACGTGCTGCAGGCGGCTGACGATTGGGTCGCGCGCTTCGGCCACTACTCGAATCCGGCCGCCGGACGCTGGCGGGCGCGCAAGGCGGAGGCGCTCGAGCGGCTCGGCCGCCACGACGGGGCCATTGCGCTCGCGGAGTCCGAGCTGGCGGACGCGCGCGTGTACGGCGCGCCCGGCGCGGTCGGCGCGTCGCTGCGCGTGCTCGGGACGCTGCGCGGCGGCGACGGCGGGCTCCCGCCGCTGGAGGAGGCGGTCGCGATGCTCGCCGGGTCGCCGGCGCGGCTGGAGCACGCCCGGGCGCTGGCCGCGCTGGGCAGCGCGCTGCGGCGGGAGCGGCGACCGTCCGAGGCGCGCGAGCCGCTGCGCCAGGCGCTCGAGCTCGCCGCCGCGTGCGACGCCCCCGGCCTCGCCGAGCACGTCCGCACCGAGCTCTACGCCACCGGCGCGCGGCCGCGTACCGACGCGTTGGCGGGCGTGGCGGCGCTGACGGCATCCGAGCGCCGCGTCGCCGAGCGCGCTGCGGCCGGCGAGACCAACCGCGACATCGCCCAGGCGCTGTTCGTCACCCCCAAGACCGTCGAGGTGCATCTCTCCAACGCGTACCGCAAGCTCGGGATCCGCTCGCGCCGCGAGCTCCCGCACGCGCTGAGCACCCCAAGGCAAAGTTAGGGGTGCACGTCTAGGGGGTCCACCGATGGCAGCGGGGCGCGCAGCGTGGATGCTGCGCTTCGTGGAATCACGACAAATCACCCTCGTACTCGAGCTGCAGGTCGCCGACGACGCCCTCACCGGGCGGGTCAGAACGCCTGACGGCACCGACACCGACTTCTCCGGCTGGCTCGGACTCGTCGCCACCATCGAGTCCCTGCTCGCGGAACCGGCGCAGGGCGCGGAGGCGACCGCGTGAGCGCCGGGGCGGCGGGCCCCCGGGCACTCGTCGGTCGCGAGCGCGAGCTCGCGGCCGCCGACGCCGCGATCGCCGACGTCGCGGGCGGCGAGCGCCGCGTGCTGGCGATCCTCGGCGAGACCGGGATCGGCAAGAGCGCCCTGCTCGACGCGCTGCACGACCGGGCGGCGGACGCCGGCCTGCTCGTCCTCGGCGGCCGCGCCGCCGAGCACGAGCGCGACGTCCCGTTCGGCCTCGTCGTCGACGCGCTCGACGACCACGTCGCCACGCTGCACCCCCGCCGCATCGAGTCGGTCGGCGCC
>DATHJG010000037.1:0-6338 GCA_035489875.1 Solirubrobacteraceae bacterium
CCCGCGCAAGACCTCGCGCGACGGCGACGACCTCATGCTCGACGACCCGCACGTGGGCGAGCGCGACACGCGCACCGAGGACCGCCAGCAGCTCCTCGACGCGCTGATGGCGGCGACCGACCGGCTGATCGTCACCTACACGGGCAACGACGAGCGGACGAACCTCCCGCGCCCGCCTGCGGTGCCGGTCGGCGAGCTGCTCGACGTGGTGGATCGCACTGGCGCCCCGCGCGAGCAGGTCGTCGTGCGGCACCCGCTGCAGCCGTTCGACGAGCGCAACTTCGCGTCCGGCGCGCTCGTCCACGACCACGTCTGGAGCTTCGATCGCGTCACGCTCCGGGGAGCGCTCGCGCTGGGAGGCGACCGGGTTGCGCCCGGCCCGTTCCTCACCGGTCCGCTCGCGCCGCTCGACGCGACGCTGATCGAGCTCGACGACCTCGTGCGCTTCGTGGAGCGGCCGGTCCGGGCGTTCCTGCGCCGGCGACTCGGCCTCACCGCCGGCGCCTACTCGGACGAGCTGCAGGACGCGCTGTCGGTAGAGCTGGACAGCCTCGGGACTTGGCAGGTCGGCGACCGGCTGTTGCAGGCGCGCCTCGCGGGGGCGGAGTCGCGCGCGGCCGCGCTCGCGGAGATCCGCCGCGGGACGCTCCCGCCCGGGGTGCTCGGCGAGCCGGTGATCCAGGAAGTGGTGCCGATCGTGGAGGAGATCGTCGCGGAGCTGCCGGCCGGCGACACCGGCTCGCTCGACGTGAAGGTCGCTCTGCGCGATACCCAACCGACGTCGTCGGCGGGCACCGGCGGCCGGACGCTGAGCGGCACCGTTCCCGGGGTCTGCGGCGACCTGCTCCGCACCGTCACCTACGCGCGCGTGAACGCTCGTCACCGGCTCGCGGCGTGGGTGCGGCTCCTCGCGCTCTGCGCCGCGCATCCCGAGCGACCGTTCGAGGCGCTCACGATCGGACGCGTCGCAACGGGCGCGGACGGCCGTGTCACGGTCGCCCGGATCCCGCCGCTCGACGCCGATCCGGCGGCGCGCGCCGCGCTGGCGCTCGACCACCTCGGCGTGCTCGTCGACCTCTACGACCGCGGGATGCGCGAGCCGCCGCCGCTCGCCTCCCTCGCGTCGGCGGCCTACGCGGACGCCGCGCGCGCAGGCCGGGATCCGGCCGCCGCCGCCCGCGGCGCGTGGGAGTCCGCCTACACGTTCGACCGCGAGGACTCCGAGCCCGAGCATGTCCTCGTGCTCGGCGGTGTCCGCACGTTCGAGGAGCTGCTGTCCGAGCCGGCACGGTCCGACGAGCGCGGCGAGTGGTGGGATCGCGACGAGACCCGGCGCTTCGGCCGCTGGTCCCGCCGCCTCTGGGACGGCCTGCTCCAGTCCGAGGACGTGGTCCACCGGTGACCCGGCCGTTCGACGTCTGCGGCCCGCTCCCGTCGGGTGTGACCGTGCTCGAGGCGAGCGCCGGACCGGCAAGACGTACACGATCGCCGCGCTGGCGGCGCGCTACGTCGCCGAGGGCACGCCGCTCCACGAGCTGCTGCTCGTCACGTTCACCCGCATGGCGACGGGGGAGCTGCGCGAGCGCGTGCGGGAGCGGCTCGTCAGCGCCGAGCAGGCGCTCGCCGGGGTGCTCGCCGGCGCGGCGCCGGGCGTGCAGGACGAGGTCGTCCGCCTGCTCGCCGACGGGCCGCGCGAGGAGGTCGTGCGCCGGCGCGACCGGCTCGCCCGCGCGCTCGCGGACTTCGACGCCGCCACGATCGCCACCACGCACGGGTTCTGCCAGGAGGTGCTCGGCGGCCTCGGGGTGGCCGGCGACGTCGAGCGCGACGGCGCGTTCGTCGAGGACGTCACCGACCTGGTCGACGAGATCGTCGACGACCTCTACGTCCGCCGGTTCCATCTGCACGGCTCCCCGGCGTTCAGCCGCGCGGAGGCGGGACGGATCGCGTCGATCGCGGTGGCGAACCCCGCGGCGCCGATCGAGCCGGCGGGCGCGGACGACGCCACGGTGCCGGCGATGCGGCGCCGGCTCGCGCTCGCGGTGCGGGAGGAGCTCGAGCGGCGCAAGCAGCGCATGGGCGTCATGACGTACGACGACCTCCTCACCCGGCTCGACGCCACGCTCGCGGGTGACGGCGGCGCCGCGATCGTCCGGCGGCTGCGCGAGCGCTGGCGCGTCGTGCTGGTGGACGAGTTCCAGGACACCGACCCGGTCCAGTGGAACATCATGCGGCGCGCGTTCGGGGAGGGCACGCTCGTCCTGATCGGCGACCCGAAGCAGGCGATCTACGCGTTCCGCGGCGCCGACGTCTTCGCCTACCTCGACGCCGCGCGGGAGGCTGCGACGCGGGCGACGCTGGAGGTCAACTGGCGCAGCGACCAGGGGTTGATCGACGCGTACGACGCGCTGTTCGGCGGCGCGCGGCTCGGGCACGAGGGGATCGTCTACCGGCAGGTGCGGGCGACCGAGCCGGGATCGCGTGCCCCGGTGGGCGCGCCGCTGCGGATCCGGGTCGTGCACCGCGACGAGCCGTCCGTGCGCACCACGCCCGGCGGCTACGCGAGCGCGCCGTCCGCGCGCGAGCACGTCGCGAAGGACCTCGCCGCCGATCTCGTGTCGCTGCTGTCCTCGCCCGGCGCGGGGATCCGCCCCGGCCACGTCGCCGTGCTCGTACGCACCAACCGCAACGCGGCGCTCGTGCGCGACTTCCTCGACCGGGTCGGGATCCCGGCGGTCATCAACGGCGCCGGCAGCGTCTTCGGCACCGTGCCGGCCAAGGACTGGCTGCGCCTGCTGGAGGCGATCGAGCGCCCGACGTCGTCGCCGCGCGCGCGGGCGGCGGCGCTGACGCCGTTCCTGGGCTGGAGCGCGGAGCGCGTCGCGACCGCGGGGGAGGAGGAGTGGGAGGAGGTCCACCGGCGGCTGCACGGCTGGGCGCGGCTGCTGCGCGTGCAGGGCGTCGCGTCGCTGGCGGAGACGATCACGTTGGTCGAGGGCCTGCCGGAGCGGATCCTGTCGACGGTGGACGGGGAGCGCACGATGACCGACCTGCGCCACGTCGGCCAGCTTCTGCACGCGGCCGCGACGACCGAGCAGCTCGGCACCACCGCGCTGACCGCCTGGCTGCGACGGCGCATCGCCGAGGCGGCGCAGGACACGAGCGACGAGGACCGCAGCCGGCGGCTGGAGTCCGACGCCGAGGCGGTCCAGGTCCTCACCATCCATCGGAGCAAGGGCCTCGAGTTCCCCGTCGTGTACTGCCCGGACCTGTGGGAGCCGACGTGGATCACCGAGGAGAGCGTCCCGGTGGCGTTCCACGACCCGGACCGGGGCGATGCTCGCGTGGTCGACGTCGGCCTGGAGGGCCCGGAGTACTTCGCCCACCGGCGCCAGCACCTGATCGAGCAGCGCGGGGAGGACCTCCGGCTCGCGTACGTCGCGCTCACGCGCGCGCGCCATCAGGCGGTCGTGTGGTGGGCGGGGTCGTCGACCAGCCGCCATTCGGCGCTCGGCCGGCTGCTGTTCGCGCGCGACGCGGACGGCACCGTGGCGTCGTTCGGCGGGCGCGCGCCGTCCGACGCCGACGCGGTCGCGCGGTTCGAGGCGCTCGCGGCCGAGGCGCCGGGGTGCATCGGCGTCGAGCGGTCGGTGCTCGGCCTGCCCGTGATGTGGAGCGGTCCGCTGCGCGAGCCGGCGGAGCTCGTCGCCGCGCGGTTCGACCGGGAGCTCGATCGCGGCTGGCGGCGGACGTCGTACAGCGACATCACGGCGGGGGCGCACGAGGCGCGGGTGGGGAGCGAGCCGGAGGAGACGGTGGTGGTGGACGAGCCGGTCGCGCCCGCGCGCGCGGCCGTCGCTGCGGTCGGCGGCGACGATGCGCTGCGGGCGACGCCGTCGCTGCTGGCGGGGATGCCGGCCGGGGTCCAGTTCGGCACGTTCGTGCACCGCGTGCTCGAGGCGACGGACTTCGCGGCTGCCGACCTCGATGCGGAGCTGACCGCGCAGGTGGCCGCGGTGCAGGCGCGGCGTCCGCTCGAGCTGGGCGACGCGTCGCTGCTGGTGGCGGGGCTGCGTGCGGCGATCGAGACGCCGCTCGGCGATCTCCGGTTGCGCGACCTGACGCGAGGCGAACGGTTGGACGAGCTCGAGTTCGAGTTCCCGCTCGTCGGCGGTGACGCACCCACCGCCCCGCTGGTGTTGGACGCGATCGGCGGCGTCCTCTCCTCGGCGCTGCCGGCGGATGACCCGCTCGCCGGCTACGCCGAGCGCCTGAGCGACCCGGCGCTGCGGAGCAGCCTGCGCGGCTACGTCACCGGGAGCATCGACCTCGTGGCGCGCGTGGGCGAGCGGTTCGCGGTCGTCGACTACAAGACGAACTGGCTCGGCGGGATCGGCGAGGAGCTGACCGCCTGGCACTACCGGCCCGCCGCGCTGGCGTTCGAGATGGAGCGGGCGCACTACGCGCTGCAGGCGCTGCTCTACACGGTCGCGCTCCATCGCTACCTGCGCTGGCGGCTGCCCGGCTACGACGCGGAGCGGCACCTGGCGGGGGTCTTGTACCTGTTCGTGCGCGGGATGGCGGGCGTCGACACGCCGACCGTCGACGGCACGCCGTGCGGCGTGTTCGCGTGGCGGCCGCCGGGGGCGTTGGTCGAGGCATTGAGCGACGTGCTCGATCAGGGGGTGCGCGCGTGACGGCGCTCGATGCGTACGACGCGCGCCGGGCGCTGGGCGCGTCGGGGCTCTTGCGCGAGTTCAACGACGCCGGCGTCCTCGCTCCCGCCGACGTGCACGTCGCGCGGCGGCTCGCGGAGCTGGCGGGCGAGCACGACGAGTGGGCCTCGCTCGCCGCGGCGCTGGCCGTTCGCGGTCCCCGGCTCGGTCACGTCTACGTCGACCTGGAGACGATCCGCGACACCGCGACCGTCGACGCCGAGGAGCCGGTCGACCTGGCGACGCTGCCGTGGCCGGCGGCAGACGCGTGGCTGGCGCGACTGGAGGCGAGTCCGCTCGTCGCGGTGGGGGAGGACGGCGCCGGCGAGGCCGACCGCCCGCTCCGGCTGGTCGGCACGTCGCTGTACCTGGACCGCTACTGGCGGGAGGAGCGCCGGCTGGCGGCCGACCTGCGGGCGCTGCGGGACCGCCCACCCGCGGCCGTGGGAGCTGCCGTGCTCGCCGACGGCCTCGCGCGCCTGTTCGGGGACGACGCCGACAGCCGCCAGCGCCTTGCGGCGGAGGCGGCGGTACGGCGGCGGTTTGCCGTCGTCGCGGGCGGCCCGGGGACGGGGAAGACGACGACGGTGGCGCGGATCGTCGCATTGCTCTACGAGCAGGCGGCCGCAGGCGGTTCCGCGGAGCCGCTCGTCGGACTGGCGGCGCCGACCGGCAAGGCGGCCGCGCGCCTCATCGAGTCCGTGCACGAGGAGGCGGCTGGGCTCTCGGTGAGCGACGCCGTCCGCGCGCGCCTGCTCGCGCTGGACGCGTCGACGCTGCACCGGCTGCTGGGCTGGCGGCCCGGCACCCACAGCCGCTTCCGCCACGACCGCGCGAACCGGCTCCCACACGACGTCGTGATCGTCGACGAGACGTCCATGGTCTCGCTCTCGCTGATGGCGCGGCTCGTCGAGGCGGTCCGCCCGGAGGCGCGTCTGGTGCTGGTCGGCGACCCGGGCCAGCTCACCTCGATCGAGGCAGGAGCCGTCCTCGGCGACATCGTCGGTCCGGCGGCCGACGCCACGTCGGCCGGCGGCGGCATCGTGATCCTCGACCGCGTCCATCGGTACGGCGGCGCGATCGCGCGCGTCGCGGAGTCGATCCGGCGCGGCGACGCCGACGCGGTGATCGAGGCGCTGGACGAGGTGACCTGGATCACGTCGGACGCCGCGGCGTCGGAGGACGCGCTGGCCCCGATCCACGACGCTGCGGTCGCCTCGGCCCGCGCCGTCATGGAGGCGGCCGCGGCGGGCGCGGGCGAGCGGGCGATCGAAGCCCTCGGAGCGTTCCGCCTGCTCTGCGCGCACCGCCGCGGCGATCACGGCGTGACGGCCTGGACGTCGCGCATCGAGTCCTGGCTCGCGCAGGAGGTCGACGGCTTCGGCGCCGAGGGAGACTGGTACGTCGGCCGCCCGCTCCTCGTCACCGAGAACGACTACGGCCTGCGGCTCTACAACGGCGACACCGGCGTGGTCGTCGCGAGCGGCCCGGGCCGCGTGACCGCGGCCTTCGAGCGCCACGGCGACGTGGTCGAGTTCAGCCCGACCCGCCTCGCCGCCGTCGAGACCGTCTACGCGATGACGGTGCACAAGAGCCAGGGCTCCCAATTCGACACGGCAGCCG
>DATHJG010000038.1:0-8055 GCA_035489875.1 Solirubrobacteraceae bacterium
CCTCGCGATCGCGGCCGTGGTCGAGGTCCAGCCGCGCGCGCAGCGCCAGCAGCTCGCACGCCAGCGTCACGTCGCGCGCCGCCAGCAGCGCGGCGAAGCGCTCCTGCGGCCGCAGCGCCGACTCGCGCGCGAGCCGGGACGGCTCCGCCGGCAGCTCCCATGCCGCGGTCCAGTGCCCTTCCGCGACCTCGTCGCCCGTGCCGTAGCCGACCCGCGTGACGAGCGCCTGGCGCGGTGCGACCTCCCCTGCGTACGGATCGGCGGCCGCGACCCGGCGGGCGTGGAGCGCGCGGTTCAGCACCGCCAACGCGTCCACCACGGTCGCCTCCGCCGCGTGTCCGGTGGCCTCCTTCAGCCACGCCTCCGCCCGCGCTTCGCCGTCGAGCGCCCCGGCCGCGATCACCGTCGCGCGGGTGACCTCGACCGGCGCGGGTCCCTGCTCCGCGGGGCGCGGCCGGCGCGCGCCGAGGCGGGGGCGCCGCGGTGCCGCCAGCCCGCCGATCACCACGACCTGCTGCGCCTCGTCGCCCGCGTAGCGCCGCACCACGTAGCGGCCGGGATCCGGTCCCAGCCGCCCCGGCAGCTCCCACTGGACGAAGCCGAAGTATCCGGGCGTGCTACTCGCCCTTGTGGGCCGGACTGGCGCGCTTGTCCGCCTCGACCGCGTACTTCGACGGCGCGCGCGCGACCGTCGGGTTGTCGATCTGGTCGAGCCGGTCGATCAGCTTGATCCACTGCTCGGGCTTGAGGATCGCGTCGACCTGCTTGGCGGTCGTCTCGTTTGCGCCGTAGAGCGGGCGGAAGCCGACGTGGATGTGGTCCGCGTGGTCGGCCATCGCGATCGTGTTGTCGGTCCCCTGGAACTCCATCAGGGAGATGATCTGGTGCGGCTTCATCGTGCCCTGCAGGGTGAGCAGGCGCTGGATCGCCAGCTCGGTGACCGAGCCGAGGCCCTGGTGGCCCATGATCGGCACGCCGTTGATCGCGGCGATGTCGACGGCCGTGCCGGTCGTGTGCTCGGACACGTTGCCCGAGGCCGTGTAGAACGAGTGCCCGCAGCGCAGCGACGTGACGGTCGGCTTGAGGCCGGAGGCGACGAGGAACTCGAGCGTCGCCAGCACGCGGCGGTCGATCTGCCCGGCGCGGACGTCCTCGCGGCCGCAGTCGTAGATCTGCACGTTCGGGTTGGCGAGCACGCGCGCCGAGAGCGCCTCCTTGCTCATCAGCAGGATCTGGCCGATCGACGGCGTCTGCGCGTCCTTGCCGTGGAACGGGTTGCGGTTGGCGGCGCGATAGATCGCGGTGGACTCGAGCAGCTTCCACCCGTCGAGGATCGGCTTGGGGTCGATCCGCGGGGCGCCGCGGCCGGCCGGCCGGATCTCGAACAAGAGGTGCGACGCCGTGCGCTTTGAGACCTTGCCGACGCGGCCCAGCACGGTGCCGGCGGTGACGCGCGCGCCGCGCTTGAGCGGCTTCATGTCGACGTCGGTGCGGTCCAGGCCGAAGACGCGGTCCAGGTACGCGCCGAAGCCTTCGGACAGCGTATAGGCCTGCTGGTCGCCGCCGGCCGCCGCCGCGTTGGGGCGGTTCGGGTTGGCGAACAGGCGTTCCTTCGCGGGCGCCGTGCCGCCGTCGGCCGCGCGGCGCTCCTTCGCGGGCGTGCGCGCCTTGCGCTTCTGCTTGGTCTTGGCCTGCTTGCGCGCCTTGAGGTCGGCCTTCGTCGTGGCCGAGGCGGGCGCCTCGGGCGCCGCGTCGGCCGGCGGCAGCTTCAGCTCGCGCCGGACGGCCTTGTCGTCGACTGCCTTCGGCTTGGGCGTCGGGTAGGACTTGACGACCGACTTCAGGTGCCCGTACGTGTACGTGTTGCCGTAGACGTCCTGCAGCGTCACGAAGTTGCCGAGCCGGCGGCTGTGCCCGGTCGCCACGATCCGGCCGTCGTTCACAGCCACGACCGGGGCGCCCGACTTCGAGAAGATCTTGATGCCGTTGCGGCGGTCGCTCGACTCGACGACGTATGCCGGGTTGGTGCCGTTCGCGGCCGCGGTGCGGCGAACGTCGTTGGCGTAGGACGCCTTGGCCTGGACCGGGAAGCGGCCCTGCGTCAGCCCGGAGAGCGAGCCGACCAGGTCAGCCGGCAGGCCGCCGATGTAACGGGCGCGGAGGATCACCGAGTCGACGTACCAGTCGGCGTGGTTGTACGCGAAGATCGCGGCGCGCAGATCGGTCTCCGCGCCGGCCGCCTTCAGATAGCGCGCGGCGGAGAAGATCGCGTCGACCGGGTTGTACGGATCCTCGAGGCCGTCCTGGTTGCCGTCGACGCCGTACATGTCCCACGTGGCGGGCATGAACTGCATCCAGCCCAGCGCGCCGGCGGAGGAGACGTTGAGGTTGCGGCCGTAGTCGGTCTCGATCTCGTTGATCGCGGCCAGCACCTCCCAGCGCACGCCGTACTCGATGCCGGCGGCCTGGTAGATCGGCAACAGGAACGGCGGGATGCGGAACTTCTCGATGAAGAAGTTCGGAACGCCGATGCGCGCCGGGCCGGGCGTCGCGAGCGAGAAGGTCGGGTTGTCGAGCGTCGGCGACCCGTCGGTGTTGCGGGTCGGGTCGGACTCGTCGACCTGCGTGTCCTTCTGCTTGGCCTGCTTCTCGAGCTCGCCGGTGAGCGCCTCGGCGTTCGGGTCGAGCGTGCCGGGGTCGGTCTGCGACGGCTGCTTGCCGCCGTTCCCGCGCCCGGGCGCGAGGCTGCCGTCCCGGCCCTCGTTGTTGCCGGACGGCGGCTCGGTGGGCGTCGGCGTGGCGGTCGTGCCCGGCGTGGCGGTCGCCGTGGGGGTGGGAGTGGGAGTGGCGACGGTTCCGAGGTCGACGACGGATTGCACGGGGGCGGGGAGGCCGGGGATCTCGATCGACTCGACCGTCGCGCCGGGCGGGACGTCGACGGTGAGCGTCAGCTCCTGGCCGTTCACCAGCGTGACGGTGACGCGGTGGAGCTCGGCGGACGCGGGCACGACGAGGAAACCGAACATGGCGGCCGCGGCGAGCGTGATGACCAGATTCCGGCGTCTCATTGGGTGACGCGAGTTCCCCCTCTCTCGCAGTATCGGCGCGCGGCCAGACTCGTGCGCCGGTTCTCCCTTCTCCCGAAGGCGTCGCCGCACCGTATCTGCTGGACTATCCCCGCTGCAATGAGTCAACGGTTAAACGCTTGTTGCCGTGCTCTATTTTCAGGAAGATTTTAGAAATGAGCCCGTACCGACGCTGGCATGACCCTCGACTCGAGGGTTAGGACTTGCGCTTCGTGGCCAGACTGCGCGACTGCGCTACGTTCCCGCTCAGAGCCGGCTCTCGAAGCAGCGTGAAACAGGAGGCAACGATGGCAGACGACGACGCGAGCGGCGAGACCCTGCGCGACCGCATCACCCGTCAGGGTGAGGACGCGCTCGGCAAGCTGGCGCAGGACCTGCTCGAGAACCCGCTGGTCACCGGCGCGATCAGCCGCGCGTTCGACGCGCGCGAGCGCGCGGTCGCCGCTCAGGAGACCGCGATGAGCGCGCTCAACCTGCCGTCGGCTGCCGATCTCGAGCGGCTGACGCGGCGCCTGCGGTCGGTCTCGCAGCGGCTCGAGGGGATCGAAGACGGCGTCGACCGCCTGGATCGCCGCTTCGAGGACGTCGCGAAGACGGGATCGCCCCCGGACGATCGCATGGCCGCGATCGAGGCGCAGGTCTCCAAGCTGGCGGCCGAGGTCGCGCACCTGTCGCGCGCGCTGGACACCTCGCCGGCGCCGATGCCGCGCGAGCAGGAGCGCCTGGAGGTCGACCGCCCGGCGCCCAAGTCCCCGGCGCGCAAGCGGGCGAGCGGCGGCAAGCGGGCGAGCGGCAAGAAGTCGTCGTAGGCGCTTCAACCCGCGCTCCTCACCGCTCGCCGTCCGGCAACGCGAGCGCCGCGGCGCCGATCGCGCCCAGCGCGGACTCGAGCGATGCGAGCGCGTCCTCGTCGACGCGCTCGTCCCGCACGCGCGTGATCGCGAGGACGGCCGCCGCCGCCGCGCCGCGACGCGCTGCCGCGGCGAGCACCGCCGCCGTCGCGAGGTCGCACGCGAGCGCTCCCGCCTCGGTCCAGCGCGCCGCGAGCACCGGGTCGTGGATGTCCGCGGACGCGACGAGTCCGCGGGCCGCTTCCGGCGCCGCGAGCGCGGCCGTCAGCCGTGGGTCGGCGTCGACGCGCTCGCCCGCGCCGAGCGCGCGGCTCGCCCCGTCCGCCGCGATCGCCGCGTCGGCGACGACGAGCGTGCCGAGCCGCGTCGATCCCAGGCCGGCGGCGGTGCCGACGCGAACCAGGCGGCGGGCGCCCAGCTCGACCAGCTCCCCGACGACGGCGGCCGCGCTCGGCCCGCCCAGGCCGGTGCTCTGAATGGTCAGCGGTGCGCCGTCGGCGGCCGGTCCGCTGTAGCCCCACAGGCCGCGATGGTGGTTCAGCATCCGCGGTCCGACGATGAGCTCCTGCGCCAGCCGGAGCGCACGGCCGGGATCGCCCGGCAGGAGCACGCGCTCGGCGACCGGCTCGTGCGGCTTGAGGATCACGGGCGCATGCGACACGGCCGCCGCCATTCAAGCTAGGATCGCGCGGCAATGGCGAAAAAGGACTCAACGAAGAAGAACAAGAGCGGCAAGAACGACAAGGCATCCGCCGGCGCCGTCGAGGCCGTCGAAGCCGTTCGTTCCGCCGTCGAGCGCACGTTCGCGGCGACCGCCGAGAGCGCTCAGTCACTGCGCGGCCCCGCGCAGGAGCTCGCCGGCGATCTCGCCAGCGCGGCCAACCGGATCCGCGAGGTGCTCGAGGCCCGGGTGCTCCAGGAGCTCAAGGGCCTGCGTAACGACATCGAAGCGCTCGGCAAGCGCGTCTCCGCGCTCGAGACCACCCCGAGCGCCGCCACCCCGACGAGGAAGGCGGCCGCCCGGCGCACGTCGTCGACCCGCTCGACCGGCACGCGCAAGGCCGCCACGTCGCGCCGCTCCACGACCTCCTCGGCTGCCTCGAAGCCGGCGTCGTCCTCGACCGCCGCGAAGCGCGCCTCGTCCTCGACGACCGCGAAGCGCGCCTCGTCCTCGACGGCTGCGAAGCCCGCCTCGTCGCGCCGGTCCTCGACGTCGTCCACGAGCCGCTCGACGGCATCCAAGCGCGCGACGAGCTCGAAGCCCGCCTCCTCCCGCCGCTCCACCGCGGCGCGGAAGCCCGCCTCGGGCGGCGGCGCGACGTCGAGCTCCTAGCCCCGCCGTGGGCATCACCTTCGACTCGCCCAAGGAGTTCAAGGCGGTGATGGACCGCGTGTTCGGGATGATGGACGACGACCCGGTCATGGGCCCGAAGCTGCGCGACGCGGACGTCCCCATGCGCTACGACTTCGAGGACGTCGACCTCGTGGTCAACATCCGCGCGGCGCGCGAAGGCGAGGACGGGAACCTGCACTGGGTGTGGACCGACGACGTGGACTGGGAGCCGCGCGTGAAGATGGCCATGTCCGCCGAGACCGCGAACAAGTACTTCCAGGGCAAGGAGAACGTCGCGATGGCGATCGCCCGCCGCCGGATCAAGTCCGGCGGCGACGTCAAGGCCGCGCTCGCGCTGATGCCGATCACGAAGCCGGTATTCGGCCGCTATCGCGCGATGCTCGAGGAGGAGTACCCGCACCTCGTGGCGTGATCCGGACGGGCCGGACGTTGACATGACGCGCCGGCGCAGGTACACCTTGGTCACACCTACCACGGCAATAGGCCGGGAAGTGGAGGGCGATAGTCCTCCGCAAGGCGTCGCGAACATCACGAACGCCGCCGGCCGAGGCAGCGGGCCGCATTGCCCGCACGGCGGCGGGGCCTTCTCGAGAAGTCCCGCCGCTTTCATTTCCCGGGTCTGATCTAGGGTCCCTGCTCTGATGGCCGAGGTCACCGCCGCGGACGTCGCACGCCGGCTCGACGTCGCGCCCGCCACGCTGCGGCGCTGGGTCCGGTCCGGCCTCGTCCCGCTCGCCAACGGCACCTGGACCGACGCTGCGATCGCCCAGGCCCGCATCGTCGCGCGGCTGCGCGAGCGCGGCCACACGCCGGCCCAGATCCGTGCCGCGGCCGAGCGCGGCCGGCTCGCGTACGGCTACCTGGAGCAGCTGTTCCCCAG
This sequence comes from Solirubrobacteraceae bacterium, assembly GCA_035489875.1. Classification (GTDB taxonomy): domain Bacteria; phylum Actinomycetota; class Thermoleophilia; order Solirubrobacterales; family Solirubrobacteraceae; genus DASQMT01. Next base: position 6,172 of record DATHJG010000038.1, read on the forward strand.
CGCGAACGGCCCGCACTCGCTCGACGACGCCGCGGAGCGCACCGGCCTGGAGCCCGCGCTGATCCAGCGCATGTGGGGCTCGCTCGGCTTCCCGGCCCGCAGCCGCGAGGGGTTCACCGACGAGGACCTCGAGCTGCTCGAGTACGCCGCCTCGGTGCTGCAGGCCGGCTTCCCGCTCGTCGCGTTCCTGCAGCTGATCCGCGTCTACGGCCAGGCGCTCGCGCAGATCGCCGACGCCGAGGTGAAGCTGTTCCATCTCTACGTGCACGAGCCGCTGATGCGCGAAGGCGTGCCCGGGCTCGAGATGGCGGAGGAGATGGAGATGCTCGCCGCCGACCTGCTGCCGCTCGCAGCGCCGATGATGGACGGGCTGCACCAGCGGCTCCTACGCCACTTCGTCGAGCAGGACGTCGTCGGCCACATGGAGGCCGAGGGCGACTTCGACCTCGGCCGCCTGCGCGTGGCGATCGCGTTCGCCGACCTCGCCGGGTACACGCGGCTGACCGAGGAAGCCGGGGAGGAGCAGGCCGTCGACGTGGTCGAGCGGTTCGTCGCCGGCGTCGAGGCCACGCTGCCAGACGACGCGCGCGTGATCAAGACGATCGGCGACGGGGTGATGATCGTCGGCTCCGACGCCGCGGCGCTGGCCGACTGGGCGGTCGGCTACCAGCGGCTGGCGGCCAACGCCCGGCCGCGGCCGCGGATCGGGATGCACATGGGCGCGGCGCTGTATCGCGACGGCGACTACTACGGCCGGGCCGTGAACCTGGCGGCGCGCGTCGCCGCGCGGGCGGCGGGCGGCGAGGTGCTCGCCACGCGCCCGGTGATGGAGGCGGCCGGCGCGCACCTGCGCTTCGACCAGATCGGCGAGGTCACGCTGAAGGGATTCAACGAGCCGACCGAGCTGTTCGTCGCCGACCAGGCGCGCGGCGAGGCCGCCGGCCGCGCGCCATGACCGACCTCCTCGAGCGCGTCCGCGCCGGCGGGCTGCTCGTGCTCGGCCGCCCCGTCCTGGTCCTGCTCTCAGGCGGCCGCGACTCCGTCTGCCTGCTCGACGTCGCGGTCCGCATCGCCGGCGCGCCCCGGGTGACCGCGCTGCACAGCAACTACGGCTTGCGGGCGGAGGCCGACGGCGACGAGGCGCACTGCGCCGCGCTGTGCGAGCGGCTCGGCGTCGAGCTGCACGTCCACCGGCCCGGCCGCCCCGCGGGCAACGTCCAGGCGTGGGCGCGCGACGAGCGCTACGGCGCGGCCCGCCGGCTCGCGCCCGACCGCGACATCGCCGCGGGCCACACCGCCTCCGACCAGGTGGAGACCGTGCTCTACCGGCTCGCCGCGTCGCCCGGCCGCCGCGCACTGCTCGGCATGGCGCCGCGGGAGGGCGCGCTGATCCGGCCGCTGCTCGGCGTCAGCCGCACCGAGACGGCCGCGCACTGCGAGGCGCGCGGCCTGGCCTGGCGCGAGGACGCGTCCAACGCCGCGTTCGTCCGTGGCCGGGTGCGTCACGACCTGCTGCCGGCGCTGCGCGCGATCCACCCCGCCGCCGAGGCCAACGTCCTGCGCACGCTGGAGCTGCTGCGCGACGAGGCCGCGGTGCTCGACGCCGCGGTCGACCGAGCGCTGTCCGCCGCGGGCGACCCGCCGGCGCGCGACGCGCTGGGCGCGCTCCCGCCCGCGCTGCGCCGGCTCGCGCTCCAGCGCCTCGCCGACGACGCGGCCGGCGGCCAGGCGCCGGCGATCGGCCACCGCACCGCCGAGGTGCTCGCGCTGGCCGAGGGCGGTGCGCTGGACGTCGGCGGCGGCCTGCGCGCCGAGATCCGGCACGGCGCGGTGCGCTTCGGCGCGAGCGAGGGACCGGCGGCGCCGCATCCCCGGCACGCTCCC
>DATHJG010000039.1:0-2125 GCA_035489875.1 Solirubrobacteraceae bacterium
CCATCCGGCCGCGTGCTGCTCGCAGTCCTCGGGTCCGAGCCGGTCGCCGCGCTCGGCGTGGAGACCGGAGCCGTCGTGGCCGACCCCTTCCGGCCGACGGCGGACGTCGTCGCGGTGCTTCGCCAGGCCGCGGCCTGAACGCCTGCGGGAGCGGCGGCGGCGATCCTCACTCGGCCGCCGCCGCCGCGCAGATACTTGACATCGGCAACGATCTCGCCGACATTGTGGGCGATGCCGCCTGATGCCGTCACGGCGCTGCGCTCGTTCAATCGCTTCTACACGGGCCAGCTCGGGATGCTCGGCCCGCGCTTCCTCGCCACCCCGCACACGCTCGCCGAGGCGCGCGTGCTGTTCGAGCTCGCGCAGTCCGAGCAGGTCGAGGTGGCCGCACTGCGCCGGCGCATGCGGATCGACGCCGGCCATCTCAGCCGCCTGCTGTCGCGGCTCGAGCGCCGCGGGCTGATCGCGCGTGAGCGCTCGGCGGTCGACGGCCGCCGCCAGCTCGCGCGCCTGACCGACGCGGGCGCGGCGGACTTCGCGGTGCTCGACCGGCGCTCGGCGGACGACACGGCGGCGCGCCTCGCCAGGCTCGGCGAGTCCGACCGCGGCCGCCTCGTCGCCGCGCTGGCCGAGGTCCGGCGGCTGCTGGCTGCGGCCGAGCCGGACCGCACGGTCGTGCTCCGCCCGCCGCACGCCGGCGACCTGGGCTGGATCGTGCGCCGCCACGGGGAGCTCTACAGCGAGGAGTACGGCTGGAGCGCCGAGTTCGAGGCGCTCGTCGCCCGGATCGTGGCGGACTACGCCGAGCGGCACGATCCCGCGCGCGAGGCGGCGTGGATCGCCGAGGTCGACGGCGCGCCGGGCGGCTGCATCCTCTGCGTCCGCCAGGACGACCGCGTGGCCAAGCTGCGCCTGCTGCTGGTCGAGCCGCGGGCGCGCGGGCTCGGGCTCGGCGAGCGGCTCGTCGGCGAGTGCATCGCGTTCGCGCGCGGCGCCGGCTACCGCGAGCTGACGCTGTGGACGAACGACACGCTCGTGCACGCGCGCCGGATCTACGAGCGGACCGGGTTCGAGCTCGTCGACGAGGAGCCGCACCACTCGTTCGGACACGACCTCGTCGGCCAGACCTGGACGCTCGCGCTCTGACGGTGACCGGCGTCGAGCGCGACCTCGCCGGGCTCGTCGGGACCGACCAGGTGCTGCCCGGCACCACGACCGCGTACCTGTCCGACGCGACCGAGTCCCGCGGCGTGCGCGGCCACGCCGACGCGGTCGTGCTCCCCCGCGCGGCGGAGGAGGTCGCCACCGTGGTCGCGTGGTGCGCGGAGCGCGGCGTCGCGGTCGTCCCGCGCGGCGGCGGCACCGGGCTCGCCGGCGGCTGCGTGCCCGCGGGCGGCGTCGTGCTGTCCACCGAGCGGCTCACCCGCGTGCGCTCGTTCGACCCGCTGCTGTGGCGGACGGAGGTCGAGGCCGGCGTGCGGACCCGGGACGTCCAGCGCCGCGCGCGGGAGAACGGGCTCGTGTACCCGCCCGATCCGGGAGCGGCCGAGCAGTCGCACATCGGCGGCAACGTCGCCACCAACGCCGGCGGCCCGCACGCGTTCAAGTACGGCGCCACCGGCCACTGGGTGACGGGCCTGGAGGCGGTGCTGGGGTCCGGCGAGCTCGTGCGCGCCGGGGGGCCGGTGCGCAAGGACGTCGCCGGCTACGACCTGCGCGGGCTGCTCGTCGGCTCCGAGGGCACGCTCGGCGTCGTCACGTCGGTCTGGCTGCGGCTGCTCCCGGCGCCGGAGGCGACGCTGCCGGTCATCGCGTTCTACGCCGACGCGGCGGCGGGCTGCGCGGCGATCGAGGCGGTCGTCGGCTCGGGCATCGTCCCGGCGGCGCTCGAGTACCTCGACGGCGGCACGCTCGCGATCGCCGGGCCCGCCTATCCCGGCACGGTGCCCGGCGGCGCGGGGTTCGCGGTGCTGGCCGAGGCGGACGGGAGCGCCGCGGAGGCCGCCCGCGTGCTCGCCGAGCTGCTCGACGTGCTCGGCGACGGCGCGCTCGCCGTACAGGCGCCCGACCCCGCGCCGCTGTGGCGCTGGCGCGACGGCGTGTCGCTCGCCGTGCGCGGCCATCT
>DATHJG010000040.1:0-11695 GCA_035489875.1 Solirubrobacteraceae bacterium
CTCGACGACCTGCGCGAGGAGTTCGGCCTCACCGTCCTGTTCATCACGCACGACCTCCCCACGCTCGCCGCCGCATGCCGGCGGCTCGCCGTGATGTACGCGGGGCGGATCATCGAGGAGGGCCCGGCGCGCGAGGTCTTCGGCGCGCCGGCGCACCCGTACACGCGCGCGCTGGGCGCGGCGTTCCCGGTGATCGGCGACCCCGCGTTCCGCTACAACCCGTCCGGGCTGCCGGGCGACCCGCCCGACCCGCGGGCGCTCCCGTCCGGCTGCCCGTTCCATCCCCGCTGCCCGGACGCGCGCGCGGAGTGCCCGACCACCGACATGGAGCTGTGGCCCGCGGGCCCCGGCCGCCGCGCGGCCTGCGTGGAGGTGCTGTGAGCGACGCGACGCACGAGATGGAGCTGCGGCCCGCGAGACCGTCCCCACCCACCCGCCGCACAGCCTGTGTGGAGGTGCTGTGAGCGACGCCCCCCTCCTCGAGCTGCGCGACCTCCACGTGCGCTACGCCGCGCGCAAGGGCGCGGTCGCGCGCGCCGTCGACGGCGTCGACCTGGCGCTGCCCGAGGGCGAGGTGCTCGCGCTCGTCGGCGAGTCCGGCTGCGGGAAGACGACGCTGGCGCGGGCGATCATGGGCCTCGAGCGCCCGTACCGCGGCGAGGTGCGCTACCGCGGCGAGCCGCTCCGCTACACCCGCCGCGCGCTGCGCGACTACCGCCGCCGCGTGCAGATGGTCTTCCAGGACCCGACCGGCGCGCTCAACGTGCGCCAGACGATCTACGAGGCGGTCGCCGAAGGGCTGCGGATCCAGAAGACCGGCGGCGACGAGGAGGCGCAGGTCGCCGAGGCGCTCGCGCGCGCGGGACTGCGCCCGCCCGAGCGCTTCTTCGGCCTCTACCCGTACGAGGTCTCCGGCGGCCAGCGCCAGCGGGTCGTGATCGCGGGCGCGATGGTGCTCCAGCCGGGGCTGCTGGTCGCCGACGAGCCGGTCTCCAGCCTCGACGCCTCGGTGCGCGGCGAGATCCTCGCGCTGATGCTGCGGTTGGTGCGCGAGACCGGCATCACGATCCTCGTCGTCACCCACGACCTCGGGCTGGCGTGGAACATCGCCGACCGGATCGCGGTGATGTACCTGGGCCGGATCGTCGAGCAGGGCACGACCGAGGAGCTGCTCGCGGACCCGCGCCATCCCTACACGCGCGCGCTCCTGTCGGTCGTGCCCGAGCGCGAGCGCATGACGCCGCAGATCCTCAGCGGCGAGGCGCCCGACCCGACGCGCATCCCGGGCGGCTGCCGCTTCCACCCGCGCTGCCCGCTCGTAGCGGCGGGGGATGCGGCGCGGCTGGGGATCGACGGGCGCTGCCGCGCCGAGGACCTCGGCCTCGAGCCGGTTCCCGGCGCCGCGGCCGGCTCGGCGCACCACGCAGCCTGCCATGCGGCGTCGCTCAACGGCAGCGCCGCGCTGGCCGAGCCCGAGGAGCGAGGAGCATCGGCGTGACGACGACCTCGCGTCCACGAGCGGCGCGCGCAGAGCCGCACGATCGTGCGCTCCTACTACCTCGCTGAGCTCGAGATCCCGCGCCGCGGGCACTGAGATCGCGCGCTGCGCTCGCGCCGCCGTCGGCCGACGGCGGCGCGAGCGCGCTCAAGGCGCGAGCGGCCCGGGGCAGGGCGCGGTCGCGCCGGTCCTGAACACGACGGTCTCGCAGCCGAACACGCCCTTGGCCTTGGGGTCGACCCGCAGCCGGAGCCACTCGTGCGGCAGGCTCGTCGAGCCCTGCACCACGAGCCGCGTGAGGTTCGCCGGCATGCCGGCCGGCGTGTCGACGAGGAAGTTGTGCGAGTCGCCCTGCAACAGCAGGACCGGCTTGCGGAACGCGGCGGCGCGGGCGGCGATGCGGGCCTTGATCGGCTCGAATGCCGTCAGGGCGCTCGCGGGCGCGGCCTTGTCCCACATGTCGGCCTGCATCGCGATGACGACGGCCGGCGCGCGCGTGAGGTGCGCGGCGAGGAACGTCGCGTCGATCCACTTGAGCGCGGCGGCCTCGCGCGCGGTGTACTCGGCGACGCGCAGCGCGGTCTCGGCGGGCGTCTCCGGGGTGCCGCGGTCGCCGAACCACGGCGCCTGGTCGTCGTTGGAGCCGACCAGGTGCACGGCGCCGAATACGACCCGCGACTGCGACCACAGCACGTTCTCGGGGTACGCGCGCGACTGGGGCAGGACCCACGCGTTGCCGCCCAACGTCCGGCCCGGGTGGGAGAAGAACAGCTCGCGCAGCTTCGCCAGCCGCTCGGTCGGGAGGTAGCCGCCGTTGTTGGCGCGGTGGCAGTCGGTCCACTCGTTGTCGCCCGGCGTGTACACGAGCGGGTCGTCGAACGTCTCGAAGTCGGCGAGCCGGGCGGCGAAGTAGCTGTCGTCGCAGCGGGTCGAGCCGTTCTTGATGTCGCCGAGGTGGATCACGCGCCGCACGGCGGGGTCGGCATTGATCTCCGCGATGTCGCCGGGGAACTGCGCGACCTGGTCGTCGCCGTACGGGGTGTCGCCGATGATCGCCAGCGTCGTCGACCGGTCGTGATGGGACGACGTGGCCATGGCCGCGGTCGCATGGCTCACGAGGAGGGCGGCGGCCACGCAGGCCGCGAACATGAGGCGTCGCATGGGCCGCGACGGTACGCCCGGCCGGCGAGCCGGCTGTCATCAGGCGGTTACCGAGTCACGCCGCACCCTGCTCGCGCGCCCGCGCCACCGCGGACTCGACGCCGTCGGTCCACGGCTCGCCATGCCCGACCAGGACCGTCCGCGCGCCGGTCGCGGCGAGCGCGTCGAGCGTGCGGAGGTTGCGCTCGGAGTCCACCGTCGCCGCCCGTGCGACCAGCCGCGGGCCGCGGCGGCCCGTGTAGGGATCGAGCGTGACGAGGGCGTCGCCCGCGATCACCGCGTCCCGCTCGGGGAAGTGCAACGCGCAGTGGCCGATCGTGTGGCCGGGCGTGAACACGACGTGCGGCGCGCCCGGCACCGGCAGCACGCCGTCCTCGTAGCGCACCACCTGCTCGATCGGCGGCGGCCAGAACGCGCGGTGGCGCAGGAACGCGGCCACGACCGGGAGCGCGCGCGGTTGCGTGCAGAGGTACGCCGGCCGGCGGCGCTCGTGGTCGTAGCGCCACGGGTGCCGGGTCAGCGGCACGTCGTTCTCGTGCACGTACACCGGCACGCCGAGTTGCGCGCGCGCCCGCTCCGCGAAGCCGACGTGGTCGAAGTGCCCGTGCGTGAGCACGACCGCCTCGACGTCGCTCCACAGGCGCCCGAGCTGCTCGAGCGCGTTCTGCAGCGACGCCCACGACGACGGCACGCCGGCGTCCACGACCGTGAGCCGCCCCTCCCCTTCCACCAGGTACCAGTTCGTGAAGGCGTCGGTGATCCGGTGGATCCCCTCGGCGGCGTTCGCGTGCAGTGCCATCGGCTTACGGCTCGAGCAGGATCTTGACCGCCCCGTCCCGCTTCTTCTGGAACATGTCGTACGCCGCCGGGCCGTCCGACAGCGGCAGCTTGTGCGTGTGGAAGCCCTCGGCGCCGAGCGGGTCGCCGTCGGTGAGCAGCGGCAGGATGTCGGGCACCCAGCGCTTGACGTTCGCCTGGCCCATCCGGAGCTGGACCTGCTTGTCGAAGAGCTTGAGCATCGGCAGCGGGTCCGCCATCCCGGCGTACACGCCGATCAGCGAGATCGTCCCGCCGCGGCGCACGATGTCGATCGCCAGGTAGAACGCGTGCAGGCGGTCGATCCCCGCCTTCTCCATGATCCGCTCCGCGATCGGGTCGGGCAGCCGCGCCGTCACCTCCTGGGCGAGCTTGGCGCCCGGCGAGCCGTGCGCCTCCATCCCGACCGCCTCGATCACCGAGTCCGGCCCGCGCCCGTCGGTCAAGTCGCGGATCAGGTCGGGGAGGTCGGCGTCGTGCTCGCGCAGGTCGAGCACCTCGACGCCGCGGGCGCGCGCCCGCTCCAGCCGCTCCGGCACCAGGTCGACGCCGATCACCCGGTGCCCGCGGTGGGCCGCGATCCGGCACGACATGTCGCCGATCGGACCGAGTCCGAGCACGCAGACCGAGCCGCCGTCCGGGATCCCGGCGTACTCGACGGCCTGCCAGGCGGTCGGCAGCACGTCGGACAGGTAGACGAAGCGCTCGTCGGGCGGCCCGCCCGGCACCTTGATGTGCGTGTACCCCGCCTGCGGCACGCGCAGGAACTGGGCCTGGCCGCCGGGCTGGTTCCCGTACAGCCGCGTGTAGCCGAACAGCCGCGCGCCCATCTCCTCCTCGCGCACCTGCGTGGTCTCGCATTGCGTCTGCAACCCCTGCTCGCACATGAAGCAGTGGCCGCAGGAGACCTGGAACGGGATCACGACGCGGTCGCCGGCCGCGAGCTCACCGACGTCGCTGCCGACCTCCTCGACGATGCCCATCGGCTCGTGGCCGAGCACGAAGCCCTCGTCGATGAACGGACCGAGGACCTCGTAGAGATGCAGGTCCGAGCCGCAGATCGCCGTCGTCGTGATGCGGACGATCGCGTCGGTCGGCTGCTCGATGACCGGGTCGGGAACGTCCTCCACCCGTACGTCGCGCCGTCCCTGCCAGGTGAGTGCCTTCATGCTCTTCCCCATCCCCCGCGGGCCGCCCCAGCTAGCTGCGCGCTGTCATTCGCGTGACGGCGTAGGCTGGAGCCATGCCCGGCTGGCACCTGCTCGTCTACCGCCTGCCGTCGAAGCCCTCGAGCGCCCGCGTCGCCGTCTGGCGCGACCTGCGCCGGCTCGGCGCGCTGCCGCTCCAGCAGGCGGTCGTCGCGCTCCCGCAGGGCCGCGGGTTCGAGGAGCGTCTCGACGCGGTCGAGGCGCGCGTCGCGGCCGAGGGCGGCAGCTCGCACCGCTTCGTCGTGGCCGACGGCGAGCGCCTGGAGAGCGAGTGGAACGCGCTGCGCGGGCAGGAGTACGAGGAGATCGTCGAGGAGTGCGAGACGAAGTTCGAGCGCGAGATCGAGTTCGAGATCTTCCGCAACAACCTCACCGCGAGCGAGGCGGAGGAGATCGAGGCCGACCTCGAGAAGATCCGCGCGTGGTTCGGCCGCGTCTCGGAGCGCGACGTGTTCGGCGCGCCCGGCCGCGCGCGGGCGGGGGCGGCGATCGCCCGCTGCGCGCAGCTGCTCGAGGACTTCGAGCAGCGCGTGTTCGAGGCCGAGAGCGAGGACGGCCCGTCGCTCGCGCCACCCGCGAAGCTGCCGTGGGGCGAGACCGGCTGAACCTGGCCGGTCACCGTTTGGTCACGAGCGTCTAACAGCTCGGCAACATGCGAGCTGAGCCGGCGCCCATAGCGTCGCCGGCCATGACCTCACCACGAAAGATGCGGTTCGTCCTGGCGGTCGGCGCGGCCCTCGGGCTCACGGCGGCGACGCCCAACCCCGCCCACGGCGCGACCCCGGACGAGAGGGCTCTCGAGGAGCACTTCGACGGCGCCGGCCTGCCCGCCGGCTTCGCGCCCGTCGAAGGCAACTGGACCGTCGAGAACGGGCGGCTGGTGGGGGTCTCGTCCTCCGCGGCGCAGATCTCGCGCCTGACGTTCGGGCCGCGCCTGGAGAACTTCCGCTTCGAAGCGACGGTCCGCTTCGAGAGCGTCGTCAACGCCACGCGCTGGACCGCGCTCGCGCTCGACATGCGGACCGGCGGAGCCCCGCCGTGGTCGCACGCAGCGCTGCGCACCAACAGCTCGGCCGCCAACGGCACCGAGTTCGCGATCCGCACCGCGGCGAACACGTGGAACGTGACAGACACGGCCGCGGCGCCGGCAGACGCCGGAACCGGCAAGGACGTCCGCGTCGCGATCGAGGTCCGCGGCTCGTCGGGCACCTGGTCGTTCGACGGCAGGCAGCTCATGACGACGAGGAGCATCGAGCGCTCCGCGGACGGTGCCCTCGGCTTCGTGGTCAACGGTGCGAAGGTCTCCTTCGACGACGTCGTCGTGACGAAGCTGGCGCCCGAGAGCCTCGTCCTGCCCGACGACGATGAGACCCTCCCCCGCGTCATCGCGCACCGCGGCTACTCGGCGATCACACCGGAGAACACGCTGGCCGCGATGACCACCGGCGCCAAGGTCGGCGCCGACTACGTCGAGACCGACGTCGGGACGAACGCCGACGGCGTCCCGTACATCCTCCACGACGCGACCGTCGACCGGACGACCGACGGAACCGGCGCCCTCAACGCGCTCCGCACCCCCTACCTGGACGGGCTCGACGCCGGCTCCTGGTTCGCCCCCTCGTTCACCGGCCAGGAGCTGCCCACGCTCGACGCCCTGCTCGACGAGGTCAAGCGCGGGGGCGCCAGGCTCCTGCTGGAGATCAAGGGCCCCGAGACCGACGCCGAGGTGGCGCGCATCGTGGAGGCCGTGCGGGCCAAGGGCCTGGCGGGCCGGACCCTCGTGCAGAGCTTCGACGAGAGCGTCGTGAAGGCCTCCGCCAAGGCCGATCCCGCGATCCCGGTCGCGCTGCTGCGCAGCGCGCTGGACGCCGATCCGGTGGCGAAGGCGAAGGAGCTGGGCGTCGTGGCGTATAACCCGGCGTGGCCCGCGATCAAGCCCAAGCCGCAGACGATCAAGGCGCTCAACGAGGCCGGCATCGCGGTCATGCCGTACACGGTCGACAACGCCGACGAGTGGGCGCTCATGCGCGACGCCGGTGTCGACGGCATCATCACCAACCGCCCGGGCGAGCTGATCGGCTGGAGCAAGCGCTACGCGCAAGGCGGCAGGCCGCTACCGGTCGCCGCGGGAATCGCCGCACCGGATGACGGAGCGCAGCTGGAGCGCGGTGACGACGTATCGGTCGCGCTCGAGCTGACCGGCGCCGAATCGGTGACCCAGACGCTGGACGGCGAGCCGGTCGCCGAGGGCGACACGATCGACACCGACCTGCTCGCTCTCGGCACCCACGACCTCACGGTCGTCGCCACCGGCGCCCACGGCGACCAGGCGCGCGCCACCTCGACGTTCACCCTGCGAGCGTCGGGCACGGGACTCGCGCACCGCGTCGCGACCGCCCCAGGGCTGGCCGACAAGCTCCGTATCGCACTGCTCGACGAGGTGCTCGACGACGACTGGACCGGCGTCCGCCGGCTGGTCGCCCGCCGGCTCGACGGCGCGCTCGCCGCGCAGCTCGACGGTGACGCCGCGGCGCTCGGCGGCGCCGACCCGTCGCAGCACAGCGGGCACGGCAGCCACCGGTAGGACGGCCGGGAGGCCGGGCCGCTCCGGCGGCTCGGCCTCGCCGGACCGGCTCAGCGCCGCACGACGCTACCGACGCGCGCCCGCGATGATGCTCACGCTCACCACGCCGACGATCCCGGCGCCGACGAGCGGGACGAGCACGTCGTCGCTCACGCCGGTGGCGACGAGCGCGGCCCCGGCCGCGAGGACGAGCACGACGCCGGCCGCGATGCGCCAGTCGTCGCCGACGACGAAGTCGTACCAGAAGCGCCCGAACGCCCGGATGAACCGCATCAGCCCTCCACCGCGGCGAGGCCGCCGCGCCGCAGCAGCCGGATCGCGCTCCAGGCGAACGTCGCCCAGACCGCGAGCAGCGCGACCAGCGCCGCGTCGCCGCCCGGCCACTCCAGGCTCTCGCGCCCGTCGGCGAACACGCCGAGCCCCTCGACCGCCCAGAACGTGCCGAACGTCGAGAGCAGCAGCCCGACGGCGAACTTGATCGTGTTCTGCGGCACGGCGGCGAGCGGGCGGTGGGCGACCGCGCCGATCCCGAGCACGATCGCGCCGGCGATCCCCGCACCCGCGGCGGCAGCCGGCACGTTGCCGGCGTTGAGGCCGAACGTGATCACGATGAACACGATCTCGAGCCCCTCGAGGAAGACGCCCTTGAACGAGACGACGAAGCCGAACCAGTCGAGGCCGAGCCGCCGCTCCGCGCCCGCGCTCCGGCCGGCCTCCAGCTCCTCGCGGTAGGTCTCGTCCTCGTCGTTGAACGCCTTCAGGCCGGCGCCGCGCAGCACCGCCTTGCGCAGCCACTGCAGGCCGAAGATCAGCAGGAGCGTGCCGACGATCAGCTGCAGCAGCGACTCCGGCAGCCACGCGGCGAGCGCGTAGCCGGCGAGCGCGGTGATGCCGGCGAGCGCGACCAGCGCGACCGCGACGCCGGTGAGCGTGGAGCGCCAGCCGCGCGTCACGCCCATCGCGAGCACGATCGTGAGCGCCTCGACGAACTCGACGGCGGACGCGAGGAAGGCGGAGACGACCAGGCCGGCGGTGTCGGCACTCACTGAAACAGATGTTACATGCAACGCAGGCGACGTTATCTGACACGCGTTTGGGTGCGGTAGGCTCCGGCCGGCAAGTGGTCAGGCCACCCGGCCAAACGAGGGAGGACAACGAATGAGCTCGCCCTTCGGAACGTTCGCTGGCATCGACGCGTATGAGTTCGCGCCCGGCGTCCGCCTGCGGGCGATCGGCGGCGAGCAGGTGCTGCTCTGCAAGGTCACCTACGAGCCGGGCAAGCAGGTGACCCGCCACAGCCACGACCACACCGAGCAGGTCATGTACATCCTCGACGGCGAGGTGACCATCACGATCGAGGACGAGACGCGCACGCTCACGGCGGGCGACACCGTGGTCGTCAACCGCGGGCTGGAGCACGAGCTGCACTCCGGGCCCGGGGTGACGTTCATTGAGGCGCTCGCCCCCGTCCCCCTCGACCACGTCCCAGACCGCGAGCGCGACCTCGTGCTCGGCCCCGACGGCGGCGCCGCGCACGTCGAGCTCTGACCTTCACCCGACCAAGGAGCAACTGACAAGATGGCCTACGTCGTGAGCGTCACCTGGACCGCCAAGGCGGGCGAGGAGGACGCGGTCGCCGCCGCGCTCGAGCGCCTGCGCGAGCCCACCCTCGCCGAGCCCGGCGTGCAGACCTGGATCCCGCATCGCGACCCCGACGACCCGACGGTGTTCTACATCTACGAGCGCTACGCCGACGAGGCGGCCTACACCGCCCACACGGAGACCGAGCACTTCAAGCGCGACGGCTTCGGCGACGCGATCCCGCGCCTCGCCGAGCGCAAGCGCGCCTTCTACGAGCCCTTCTGAGCGATGTGACCGAGGTCGAGTTCCAGCCGCTGGCCCGCCGGACCTACGTCGCGGAGGCGATCCGGACCGTCAAGGACATGATCCTCGACGGGCGGCTCGCTCCCGGTCAGCGGCTGCCGCCCGAGCGCAGCCTGTCGGAGGCGCTCGGGGTGAGCCGGCCGACGGTGCGCGAGGCGATCCGCTCGCTCCAGGCGATGAACATCCTCGAGAGCCGCCACGGCGCCGGCACGTTCGTCGCGTCGCTGAGCGTCGAGGAGTTGCTGCGCCCGCTGCAGTTCGTGCTCTCGCTCGCGGAGGGCGGGCTGGACCACCTGTTCGAGGTGCGCCTGCTGCTGGAGCCCGGCGCCGCGGCGCTCGCCGCCGAGCGGGCGAGCGCGGAGCAGGTCGCCGGGTTGCGCGACTGCGCGGCGCGGTCGGGGGCGGAGGCGCTGCAGGACGCCGACGCGATGCAGCGGCTCGACACCGAGCTGCACGAGCGGATCCTCGCGGCGTCGGGCAACCCGCTCCTCCAGCACCTGTGGGCCGCGACCAGCGCGCTGGGCGCGGAGAGCCGCGCGTACACGACGCGGCTGCCGAACGTGCGCGCGCAGACGATCGCCGAGCACGCGGCGATCGTCGACGCGATCGCCGCGCAGGACGCCCCGGCGGCGCACGCGGCCATGACCGCGCACATCTCCCGCATCCGGGACGCGGCGCTGGCCCCGCGGGCGGCGGACTGAAAGGTGGCGGACCGCGTCGTCCCGACCGTCGAGGAGATCGAGCGCGCCGCGCACGGGCTCGACCCGGTGTTCGCCGACTCGCCGCTCCTGGACGGCACGGCTCTGGACGGTGACACCGGCGCGCAGATCGCGTTCAAGGTCGAGACGCTCAACCCGATCCGCTCGTTCAAGGGCCGCGGCGCGGTGACCTGGATGCGGGAGTCCGGCGCGGGCTCATCCGGCGTCGTGTGCGCGTCGGCCGGCAACTTCGGCCAGGGCCTCGCGTATGCGGCGCGGGCCGCCGGCATCCCGTGCCACGTGTTCGTCGGGCGCACCGCGAACCCGGCGAAGATCGACGCGATGCGCGCGTTCGGCGCGCGCGTCGAGGTCGGGGGCGAGGACTACGACGCGGCGATCGCGACCGCCGCCGCGTTCGCCGAGGACGCCGGGCTGCGGTTCGTGCAGGACGGCCGGGACCGCTGGATCGCGGCGGGGGCGGGGACGATGGCGCGGGAGCTGACCGACGCGGGCGTGGCGCCCGACGTGGCCGTCGTGCCGGTCGGCAACAGCGCGCTGATCCTCGGCGTCGCGGTCTGGCTGCGGCACCGCGACCCCGGCGTGCGCGTGGTCGGCGTGTGCGCCGAGGGCGCACCGGCGCCGGCGCTCTCGTGGCGGCAGCGCACGGCGGTGGCGAGCGCGCGGGTGGAGACGCTGGCCGACGGCATCGGCGTGCGCGAGCCGTTCCCCGAGTCGGTCGCGGGCATGCTGGAGCTGGTCGACGACATGGTGCTCGTGAGCGAGGCGCAGCTGCGCGCCGCCGTCCGCCGTCTCGCCGAGACGACCGGGTTGCTGGTCGAGGCGGCGGGCGCCGCGGGCGTGGCCGCGCTGCTCGCCGACCCGGATGCGTTCCGCGACGCCACCGTGTTCACGCCGCTCTGTGGCGCGAACCTGCCACCGGGCGCGCTGGCATGGTCGCCCGAGTGGCGCCGCTGACCTGCCGGCGGCTCGGCTTCAGCGGGCCGCGACCGCCGCGTCGAGGTGCGCCGCCAGCGCGGCGGCCAGCTCTGTCGCGATCGCCGCGTGCTCCTGCTTGAGCAGGCAGCAGCGCAGCACCGTCGTCGTGGCGGCGTCGGGCTCGATCTCCGGGTGGCGGGCGCGCAGCCAGTCGGTGGCCACGCGCAGCTTGGCGACGTGCCAGCCCGCGTCGGCGAGCGTGTCGAACGCGCGCTCGGCCGCGGCGCTCGCGGTCGCGGCGGAGACGCCGGCGGGCAGGACGCACACGATGTCGACCTCGGGCTCGAGCAAGACGGTGGTCCGGGCGTCCGCGGCGAGCGCGGCCGCGGCCTCCAGCGCGGCGCCGCGGGCAGCGGCGAGGTGGCTCCCCAGGCCGGCGCGCGTGAGCGGGAGCGCCCGCAGCGTCGTCCAGAGCGCGGCGGCCGCCGCGCCGGCCCGCGAGCACTCCAGGCTGATCTCGCCCAGGTGCAGGTCGTCCGAGGTGAAGTACGTGTAGGGCGAGTCGTGGGCGTAGAAGCGCCCGACGCTCGGGTCGGCGAACAGCACGCAGCCGCAGCCGTAGGGCTGGAGCCCGTGCTTGTGCGGGTCGACGACGACCGAGTCGGCGCGCGCGATCGCCGCGAACGGACCGGCCGCGACGCCCGGCTCACCGCCGTCGGCCAGCAGCGCGAAGAAGCCGCCGTAGGCCGCGTCGACGTGCAGCCGCGCGCCGTGGGCCGCGCACAGGTCGGCGATCGCGGCGACGTCGTCGACGGCGCCGAGCCCGGTCGTCCCCGGCGTGGCGACGACGGTGCCGACGCCGCCGGCGCGCAGCCGCTGCGCCAGCGCGTCGAGGTCGATCCGGCCGTGC
>DATHJG010000041.1:0-8460 GCA_035489875.1 Solirubrobacteraceae bacterium
TGCGGGACGGTGCTCGAGGCCGTGTTCTACGAGGACTACGTGATGACGTACTGCCCGACCGACCAGACGGACGGCCGGGTGCTCAAGGACCGCCGGCTCTCTCGGTTGCTGAAGTAGGCGGCGGCCGGTAGCCCGGGCCGCGCAGCAGCACGTTCCAGCGTGCGCGCCAGGAGCGCGCCGCGCGCACGTCGCGGCCGAGCGCGGCGTACTCGTGGAACGCGACGCGGACCGGGTTGAACGTGGAGAGGTTCGTGGTCAGGCCGTAGCGGACCCGCTCCCCCTCCGGCTCGAACGAGCCGAACAGGCGGTCCCAGATGACCAGGATGCCGCCGTAGTTGCGGTCGAGGTACTGCTCGTTCGCTCCGTGGTGGACGCGGTGGTGCGAGGGCGTGTTGAGGACGGCCTCGAGCGCCCGCGGCAGCCTCCCGATCCGCTCGGTGTGCAGGCCGAACTGGTAGATCAGGCTCCAGCTCTGCGCGAGCAGGACCATCCAGGGCTCGAAGCCGAGCAGCGGCAGCGCGAGCCAGAACGGCAGGTAGGTCATCGGCACCCAGGTCTGGCGCAGCGCCGTGGAGAGGTTGTAGTGCTGGGAGGAGTGATGGACGACGTGGCTCGCCCAGAACACGCGGCTCTCGTGGCTGACCCGGTGGAAGGCGTAGTAGGCGAGGTCGTCGAGGAAGAACAGCAGCACCCAGACCCACCAGTCGCCGGCGTCGAGCCGGAGCGGCGTGAGCTCGTACAGCGCCGCGTAGACCGCGACGACCGCGAGCTTCCAGAGGACGTTGATCGTGGCGTTGCCGGTACCCATGAGCAGGCTCGTGCGCGTGTCGTCGAGCTCGTAGCCGACGAGCCCGTCGCTCCGCAGGTGGCGGTACGTGAGCGCCTCGACCAGCAGCAGGAGGACGAAGAACGGGACGGCGTAGTACAGGACCTCGGTCACGCGGAGCGCTCCAGCAGCTCGGCCGCGATCGCGCGCGCGTCGTCGTCCCGCCCGTCCGCGATCGCGCGCGCCAGCGCGCGGATCGCGTCCGCGTCGGCGAGCTCGGCGCCCACGCGCGCGGCGTCGAGCACGAGGACGTGCTGGCCGGCGACGAGCGTGTTGAGCGCGAGCCGGTACGCGACGTTGCCGGCGGCGTCGACGACCGCGTCCCAGAAGCGCTCGTACTCGACGTTGCGCGCCTCGGGGGCGGCGGCGGCCGCGAGCGCCTCGGCCCGCGCGGTGATCTCCGCCCGCTGCGCGGCGCTCGCCCGCTCGGCGCAGCGGCGCGCGGCGTCGGCGCCGATGCAGGCGCGCAGCTCGAGCGCCGCTCGCTCGGCCTCCAGCTCCGGCGGCACCTCGCCGGCGGCGGCGAGCGCGAGCAGCAGGTCGAGCCCGCCGTCGCGGCGCCAGTCGCGCACGCGGGTCGCGCCGCCGTGGCTGATCCGGACGAGCCCGGACTCCTGCAGCCGCTTCAGCGCCTCGCGCACCGCGTGCCGGCTGGCGCCGAGCTGCTCCGACAGCCGCCGCTCGGACGGCACCGCCGCGCCGGGCGGCAGCGCGCCGGAGACGATGTCGGCCCGCAGTTGAGCGTGGATGCGATCGGACAGCAGCACTGGTTGGACCAGTTTGGTCGACTGGTTGTACCAGGCACCCATGCCATTCTCCAGCGATGATCGAAGAAGGCACCACCGCTCCCGACTTCACCTTGCCCGACCAGGAGGGGGACGACGTCTCGCTCGCCGGTTTCCGCGGCCGGCCCGTCGTGCTCTACTTCTACCCCAAGGCCGACACCCCCGGCTGCACGACGCAGGCCTGCGGGATCCGCGACCACCGCGCCGACTACGAGGCCGCAGGCGCAGTCGTCCTCGGGGTATCGCCCGACCCGGTCAGGGCGGTCAAGAAGTTCGCCGACAAGCAGTCGCTGAACTTCCGGCTGCTGGCCGACGAGGACCACGCGGTCTGCGACCTCTACGGCGTCTGGGCGGAGAAGTCGATGTACGGCAAGACCTACTGGGGCGCCCTGCGCTCGACGTTCATCATCGATCCCGACGGGAAGGTGGCGAAGGTCTTCCCGAAGGTCTCGCCCAAGACCCACGACGAGGTGGTGCTGAAGGCGCTGGACGAGCTGGGGGCGACGGCGTAGCGTCTGGATATGAGGAGCGAGTGATCGCCGCGAAGCTCACCGGCATGGTGCTCGCCGCGGCGCTGCTCGCGGCGGCTGCACCGCTCGGGGCCGGGGAGGCCGCGCCGCGCGCCGCCCGTGCCCAGACGGTGGTGTGGGCCGTCGGCGACGGCGCGGACGGGAGCGCTCCCGCGCGGGAGCTCGCCGGTTACGTCGCCGCCCGGCGCCCCGCCCGCTTCCTCTACCTCGGCGACGTCTACGAGACCGGGACGGCCGACGAGTTCGCACGGCACTACGACCCCGTGTACGGCGGGCTCGCGTCGTTGACCGATCCCACGATCGGCAACCACGAGTACGCCGCGCGCGACGCCGGCTACGCCCCGTACTGGCGCCGCGAGCGCGGCTGGAGCCGCCGCCAGGCGCTCCATCGCAGCTACGTGGACGCGGCCTCCGGCTGGCAGTTGATCGTCTACTCCTCGGAGTCCGAGCCCCGCAAGGAGGGCGCCTGGGTGCGACGGCAGGTGGCGCGACGCGGCGGCACATGCCGGATCGCCATCGGACACCGCGGGCGGTACGCCGTCGCCGACACCGCCCACCGCGACAACGCCGACCAGGCGCCGATCTGGCGCGCGCTCGCCGGCCGGACGGCGGTCAACCTCGTCGGCCACAGCCATCTCTACGGCCGGCTCGCGCCGATCGACGGCGTGCACGTGCTGGTGTCCGGGGCCGGCGGGCACGACCTGCGTGCGCGCGGGACGCAGCAGCACGAGGTCACGGCGATCGAGACCGGCGTGCCCACCGCGACGCGGCTCACGCTGCGCCGCGGAGCGCTCGACTTCCGCCAGGTCGACGCGAACGGGAACGTCTACGACCGGGGGACGATCGCCTGCACGCCGGCTGTGTCCTGAGCGACTTCGAGCCGCTGATGACGCAGTGGGGCGCGGCGGTGGGCGGTCAGTCCTCCCACCAGCCGGGGACCATCTCGGCGTCCTTGTTCTCGTTGGACGGCGCGCCGAACGCGAGCACCTCGGCACCGTCCGGTCCGCCCTCCAGGGAGCGCGTCGTCGTCGGGGGCACGCGCACGACGTCCCACTCCCGCAGCTCCAGGACGTCGTCGTCCAGCTTGATGCGGGCGTTCCCGCTGACGATGACGTAGACCTCCTCCTGCCGGCCGTGCCGATGGCCGAACGGCATGCGGAAGTTCGGCGCGATCTTGTAGTACGCGAACCCCGACTCCTCGAGCCCGAGCGGCGCGCGCGCGAAGCGCGACTCCAACCCGGGTGACAAGCCGAACTTGGGCGCCATGTTCTCGACGTCCTGCATGAGGTTGAGCTTCGTGTAGTCGGCCATGGGGTGGATTGTCGCGATTACTCGTCCTCGCCGAGCACCCGCAACCCGAGCGCGGCGGCGAGCGTTCCCGCCAGGCCGACGATCTCGGCCCACTCGAGCGCCGCGCCGCGCAGTCCGTCGACGCCGGCGATCCCGTCGAGCGTGCAGCCGCGCAGCTCCGACGCGTCGAAGCGGGCGCCGGCGAACCCCGCGCCGGTGAGATCGCAGCCGTCGAAGCGCACCGAGTTGCCACGTGCCTGCGAGAAGTCCGCCTCGCGCAGCACGCAGTCCTCGAACGCGACCCGCTGGAGCCGGGCGAAGCGGAAGCCCGCGAGGTCGAGCCGGCAGCCGCGGAACGTGACGTCCTCGAGCGTCCCCTCAGCCC
The DNA here is from genome assembly GCA_035489875.1 of Solirubrobacteraceae bacterium. Classification (GTDB taxonomy): domain Bacteria; phylum Actinomycetota; class Thermoleophilia; order Solirubrobacterales; family Solirubrobacteraceae; genus DASQMT01. The sequence goes on from DATHJG010000041.1 coordinate 3,817, forward strand.
ACGTGAGCCCGCTCAGGCGGCACTCGTCCAGGAGCGTGCGCGAGACGGTCGCATCGCGCAACAGCGCGCCCGCCAGGCTGCAGCGCACCAGCTCGACGTCGCGCAGGCTTGGGCGGGCGAGCTGTGCGCCGTCGAGCTCTGAGGCGTGCATGCGCATCCGCTCGAGCTCCAGGCCGCGCGCCGCCAGCCCGTGGGCGACGACGTCCTCCACCCGCACCTCCACCAGCCGCCCGTCGTCCTCGAGCCCGCCCGCCGCCGAGTCGAGCACCGGAGGGACCCGTGGGAGCGCCGGCGGCCGTGCTTTCACGCGCCCGGCCAGCCGGTCTCCAGCGACATGGCCCAGTCCTCGCGTCCCGCGGCCCGCGCGGCAGCGACCGCGGCCGCCCAGTCGTACGCGACGACCCGGGGCTCCGGCCGCCAGCGTCCGTCCTCGCGGTGCAGCAGCGCGTAGCGTGCGTGCGGGCTGCCTGTGCCGATCGCCCACGGCCTCGGCCCGTGCGCGCGAAACGCCTGCAGGCCGACGCTGCCGGGGTTGAGCACGCGCCGCCCGCCGGGCAGTTCGACCAGGCGAGGGGTATGCGTGTGGCCGCACAGGATCAGCGGCGCATCGATCCCGTCGAGGAGCTCCGCGACTGCGGCGACGTCGCGCTCGTGCGTTCCTTCAGGGTCGAGGTCCTCGAGCAGGCACGTGAGGTCGTCGCGCGGCGCGGCGTGGAAGAGGACGATGTCCTCGTGCTCGGCCACGGTGGGAAAGCCGGCGAGCCAATCGAGATGCTCCGGTCGCAGCGCGGCGTGCTCCGTCTCCTCCGCGCGCTCCAACATCAGCCGGTCGTGGTTGCCGCGCACGGTCAGCGCGTCGAGCGCCATCAGCCGGTCCGCCGTGCCGGCGGGGTCGAGCGGGCCGTCGAGCGTGTCGCCGAGATCCAGGAACGCGTTCGCGCCACGAGCCCGCGCGTCGGCGAGCACCGCGTCGAGCGCCCACGCGTTGCCGTGGACGTCGGAGATGACCGCGACCGTCACAGCGGGTAGTCGGCGCGCTCGCGCAGCGCGTCGAGGTCCCGGTCGCCCTCGGCCCACTCGCGCACGTTGTCGGGCTCGGCCGCGAGCGCCTCCTCGAGGTGCGCGGTGGCGTCGTCGAGCCGGCCGAGGTGCGTCTCGAAGCAGGCGAGGTTGTAGAGGAGCGACGCGTCGCCCGGCCGCGCCGCGAGGCCCTCGTGCATGAGCGCGACGCCCTGCTCCCACTCCTCGGCGTCGATGTGCGGCTGCGCGCGGAAGCGCCACTCCCACGCGGACACGTCGTACGGCACGCCCGGCTCCGCGCCGAGCGCGAGCACCGTCGTCCCGTCCGCCTCCGCGACCGCGTGGCGGCGCGAGGTCGGCTCGGGGAGGAAGACGACCGTGCCGGCGGGCGCGTCGATCGCCTCGCCGTCGACCTCGAAGCGCGCGTGGCCGGTGAGCACGACGTACATCTCCTGGTGGCCGTCGCCGGCGTCGTCGGCCTCGGTGTGATCCTCGACGACGTCCTCGCCGGCGCTCGCCGAGTACGCGTTCACGCCGAATCCCCGCACGCCGAGGGCGTGGCGGACGGGATGCCAGCGCACGCCGGCGACTTCGATCGGGTCCAGCTCGTCGATGCGGAGGGTGCGGAAGGCCATCGCGGCAGCCTACGCGGCGAGGGCCATCCGGGCCGCGAGGGCGAGCACGATCGCGTTGCCGGCCAGCGCCGTGTACACGCGCGCCGAGGGCGGCAGCCGGTGGTGCAGCGCCGCGCCGGCCGCGGCGAGCACGATCTGCCAGCTGAGCGAGGCGGCGCCGGCGGCCGCGACGAACGCGGCCTTCGCCGCCGGGGACGAGGACGCGATCGCGGGCAGGCCGGCGATGAGCGCCGCGAAGTAGGCGACGGTGAGCGGGTTGATCGACGTCAGGCCGACGAAGCGGAGGTAGACGCGGTGGCCGGGTGCCGAGGTCCCGGCCGAGGTCACGGGCCGCCGCAGCGCGTGCAGCCCGTACGCGGCCACGACCGCGAGCACCGCCGCGCTCGCCCACCGGAGCGTGTGCTCGTGCGGCGCGAGCGCCCCTGCCGCCGCCGCGCCCGCCGCCGCGGCGACCGCGGCGTACAGGAAGTCGGCCGTCGCGACGCCGGCGGCCGCGGCGGCGGCGGGCCGGAAGCCGTCGCGCATCCCGAGCTCGACGATCATCACCCCGATCGCGCCGAGCGGGATCGCGACGCCCCAGCCGGCGAGCAGTCCTGCGACGAGCGGGTCGATCACACCACGTTCGTAGCGCGCTGCGCTGCCGTTTCTCCAGTCACGACCGGCAGCAACTGCGACAATCGCTGGATGGACGCCACCGACCGCGAGATCCTCGGCGAGCTCATGCGCAACGGGCGGATCACGTTTCGCGACCTCGGCGCCGCCGTGGGCCTGAGCGCCAACGCCGCCGCCGACCGCGTGCGCCGCCTCCGCGGCGACGGGATCATCACCGGCTTCACGGCCACCGTCGACCCCGGCGCCGCCGGCCGCGGGCTGGTCGCGCTGATCGACGTCCGCCTCGCCGCTTCGGGCACCAACGAGGAGTTCGAGGCGGCGACCGCCAAGCTGGAGCCGGTCACCGACGCGGTCCACGTCACGGGCCGGTTCGACTACCAGCTGCGCGTCGCCTGCCGCGACACCGCCGAGCTCGACCGGCTCCTGCGCCACCTCAAGCGCGACGGCGGCGTGACCGAGACCGAGACCCGCGTCGTCCTGCGAAGCGCGTTCACGCGGGGAGCGCCCTAGGCTAGGTAGCAGTGCCCCTCGCGTCGATCGGCGACTCCTTCTCCTCCTTCTTCGACGCGGTCGGCGAGTTCATCTCGAACCTCGCAGCCGTGAACTGGCTCGCGCTGCTGCTGGGGCTGGCCGTGTTCGTCGCGTATCTCAGCCTGCGCGCGCGCGCCTCGTTCCACATCCTGCGCGCCGCGTTCCCCGACGTGGAGATCGAGTTCCGCATGATCTGGGGCGCGTACCTCGCGGGCTACGGGTTCAACTCGGTGGTGCCGGCGCGCGGCGGCGACGTCGTGCGCCTGTTCCTGACCAAGACGTCGGTCCCGAAGTCCAGCTACCCCGCCGTCGCGTCGTCGTTCGCCGTCGAGCAGATCTTCGACCTCACGATGGCGATCCCGATCCTGCTGTTCGCGTTCACGCAGGGCGCGTTCCCCAAGCCGCCGGACTTCTCGTCGCTGCCCGCGTTCGACCTCGCGTTCTTCGCCTCGCAGCCGCGCTTCACGCTGTTCCTCCTCACCGCGCTGGCGATCGGCGCGCTCGTCGCGTTCGCGCTGCTGTCGGCGCGCGTGCGCGCGTTCTGGGAGCGGGTGCGGCAGGGCCTGACGATCCTGTCGGACCGGCGGCGCTACGTGCGCGAGGTGTGGCTCGTGCAGTTCGCCGGCTGGATCCTGCGCTTCACCGCGTTCTGGTTCCTGCTGTCGGCGTTCAACGTCGGCGGCTCGGTGGAGAACGTGCTGCTCGTGCTCGGCGTCAACGCCGTCGCGGCGCTGGTCCCGTTCACGCCCGGCGGCGCCGGGGTGCAGCAGGCGCTGCTGGTGAAGGTGTTCGCCGGAACGGCGGCCGGCGCGACCGTCGCGGCCTACTCGGTCGGGCAGCAGATCGCGATCGCCGCGACGACGTTCGCCTGCGGCTTCGCCGCGATCGTCTTCATCTTCCGCTTCCGGTCGTTCAAGGAGGTGATCGCGGCCGGGCGGGAGGCTAGGACAGCCCCTGCCGAGCCTCGCGCACCAGCGTGACGGCCTCCGGGAAGACCGTCGCCATGACCGCACGGATCTGCTGAGCCTGCTGCTCCGTCGTGCCCTGGATGTTGATGCGGTTGATCGCCGCCACCGTCATGTCGACGGCGAGCTTGATCGCGTTGTCGGCCCAGGCGAGGCTCTGCGTCGCCTGCATCTGCTCCGCCATCTCCTGCAGGCGCTTCTGGAACTCCGGATCCTGGAAGAAGCCCTCCATGCGCTCCATGCTACCGGTCGCGCCGTCGTGACCGGGAGCGGGTGCGGACCCACCCCGGCTACGATTCACCGCCTCGTGGCCGCCGAAGCATCCGAAGACACCCTCGCCTGGGAGGCGCGCCAGCGCACGTCCGCGACGATCGCTGCCGCCATCGCCGCGGTCGGGATCTTCGTCGGCACGGTCTGGCGCGGACTGATCCTGTCGGACCTGCCGCGCCACGGGCTGATGGAGACGCTCTCGCGCGCGGCGGAGCCGGGGCCGATCGGCACGATGAAGTCGCTGCGGATCTCCACGCTCGAGTACTACGACGAGCGGGCGACCGGCGTGCTGCTGTCGGCCGTGATGGTGGGGATCGGGTACGTCGCGCTCGGCTGGGCGCTGACGTACCTGGCGGTCGCGGTCCGGTCGCGCCGGCCGGAGTTCCCGAAGCTGATCGTCTACCTGCCGGCGATCGCGGGCACGCTCCAGGGGATCTCGACGCTGCTGGCCGCGTTCGGCACGAACGCGGCGATCAGCAGCTTCCTGGGCGGATCCGAGACCGTCGACGAGGCGATCGACATCACGGCGAGCGGCCTGACGGTGTTCGCCTCGCTACTGGGGCTGCCGGGCGCGCTCGGCCTCGCGCTCGCGCTCGTGTTCGTGGCGCTCA
>DATHJG010000042.1:0-2048 GCA_035489875.1 Solirubrobacteraceae bacterium
GCGCCGACGCTCGCCGGCATGCTGGGGCTCGGCGCGGGGATCGACTACGCGCTGCTGCTCGCCGCCCGCCAGCAGGAGGAGCTGCGCGCCGGGCACCCGCCGGCCGAGGCCGCCCGCCGCGCCAACGCGACCGCCGGCCACTCCGCGCTGACGGCGGCGGGCATCGTGCTCGTCTCGCTCGCCGGCCTGATCGTGACCGGGATCCCGTTCGTCGGCCGCGTGGGCGTCGCGGCAGGCGTCGTCGTGCTCGCCTGCGCGGCGCTGTGCATCGTCCTCCTGCCCGCCCGCTTCGCCGCGAGCGGCCGCCGGCTGCTGCCGCGGCGCGAGCGCGCAATCGGCGGCGACGAGCGCACCGCGGAGAGCGGCCGCCGGCTCCTGCCGCGGCGCGAGCGCGCGGAGGGCGGCGACGAGCGCACCGCGCGGCGCGGCCGCCGGCTCCTGCCGCGACGCGCGCGCGCGGTCCGCGGCGATCAGCGCACCGCGCCGCGCCGGCCGTGGGCGACGCGCCGCCCGGGGCTCGCGCTCGTCGCGGCCGGCGCCGTGACCGTCGCGCTCGCCGCGCCGGCGGCCGGGCTCGAGCTCGGCCAGCCCGACGATCGCAACCTCGGCGCCGACGCGACGCAGCGCCAGGCGTACGACCGCCTCGCGGCCGGCTTCGGCGCCGGCGTGAACGGGCCGCTGGTCGTGGCCGTCGCGCTGCCGGATCGTGACGCCGACCGGGCGCTCGACCGCCTCGGCGCGCGCCTGACCACCGACCGCGAGGTCGCCGGCGTGAGCGCGCCGGTCGTCAACGAGCGGCGCGACGCGGCGGTGATCACCGTCACGCCGCACCATGGCCCGCAGGACGACAGCACCCGCGCGCTCGTCGACCGGCTCCGCGCCGACGCGATCCCCTCCGCGCTGCACGGGACCGGTGCGACCGCCTACGTCGGCGGCCGCACCGCCCGCTTCGGCGACGAGGCGGGCAGGATCGCGTCGCGCATCCCGGTGTTCGCCGCCGCGGTGGTCGGCCTCTCGCTCCTGCTCCTGCTGGCGGCGTTCCGGTCCTGGCGGATCGCGGCGGTCTCCGCGGTCTTCAACCTCGCCTCGATCGCCGCCGCGTACGGCGTGATCGCCCTCGCGTTCCAGACCGACGCGGGCGCGCGGCTGCTCGGCGTCGAGCAGCTCCCGGTCGTGCCGTACGTGCCGCTGTTCATGTTCGCGATCCTGTTCGGCCTCTCGACCGACTACAACGTGTTCCTGCTCTCGCGCGTGCGGGAGGAATGGAGCCGCCACGCCGACCACCGCGCGGCGATCGCGGCGGCGTCGGCGGGCACGCGGAGGATCGTCACCGCGGCGGGCGGGATCATGATCGCGGTCTTCCTCGGCTTCGCGACCGACCCCGACCCGGTGATCAAGATGACCGGCGTCGGACTCGCGGCGGCGGTGCTCGTCGACGTCACCCTCGTCCGGCTGCTGATGGCGCCCGCCGCGCTCACGCTGCTCGGCGACCGGCTGTGGCCGGACCGGCGCGGACGGCATGCGGCGCACCGCGTCGCCCGCGCGCAGGAGAGCGCGTCGTGACGCGGCCGGAGACGCTCCGCGAGGAAGTGGGCGCCGCGGCCGCCGCGCGGTCGGAGCTGGGCGACGACTACGACCGCGCCGTGCTGCACTCGCTCGCCGAACGGCTCGAGGCCGAGCTCGACGCGGGCGACCGGCGCCGGCGCACCGCGGCGCTCCGCGAGGCGGTCACGATCGTCATCGCGCTCGGCTCGATCGGCTTCGGCGTCCTGTTCGTCGCCGCCGCCGACGGCCTGGGCAGCACGGGCGCGACCGTCGCCACCGTCGTCGCCTGGGTGGCGATCGCGGCGATCAACATCGCGCACGCGCGGCGCCGCTAGACCGTATGGACGACGGCCATACGGTCTAGGGGCCCGTCCAAGAAGTCGGCACGACCGGACGACGACCGTGGACACTTCGCCGGATCGCCACCCGAACCCTCGGAAATACGTCCGTATTCCCTTCGGGATTCGTGCGGCGCCCGGCTCGGTCCACGGCCGTTCCGGCCG
>DATHJG010000043.1:0-4138 GCA_035489875.1 Solirubrobacteraceae bacterium
CGGCCTCACTTCCTCGCAGGTGCCGGACGCGCAGGCCGGCTACGAGGCGCTGATGACGCTGATGCCGACGTTCCTGGCCGGCGCCAACTGGGTGATGCACTCCGCCGGCTGGCTGGAGGGCGGCCTCGTGTCGTGCTACGAGAAGTTCATCGTCGACATCGAGCTGCTGCGGATGCTCAAGCACGAGTTCAAGCCGCTCGAGGTGACCGAGGAGAGCCTCGCGTTCGACGCGCACGAGGAGGTCGGGTCCGGCGGGCACTTCCTCGGCGCGGCGCACACGCTGATGCACTTCCGCGACTGCTTCTACCGGCCGCTGCTGTCCTCGACCGACAACTTCGACCGCTGGACGAAGGGCGGCGGGCTGGACGCGACGGCGCGCGCGGCGAACATCTGGCGCGAGACGCTGGAGCACTACGAGCAGCCCGCGATCGACGAGGGCATCCGCAGCGAGCTGCGCGACTTCGTGGCGCGCCGCCGCATCGAGCTGGGGGACGAACCGATGCCCTCGCCGGCCTTCTGAGACTGTGATATATCAGGACCCCCGACCCACTCCGATCCTGAGGTGACGTCCGTGGAAGACCACTCCGGCGCCGCGCGCGCCGTGCCCGCGAAGGCGCGCGCCGTCCTCATCGGGGCGGGCATCGTCGGCAACAGCCTCGCGTACCACCTCGCCCGGCTCGGCTGGACCGACCTCGTGCTGCTCGACAAGGGCCCGCTGCCCAACCCGGGCGGCTCGACCGGTCACGCGTCGAACTTCATCTTCCCCGTCGACCACTCGCGCGAGATGACCGCGCTGACGGCCGACAGCGTGCGCCAGTACACCGAGCTCGGCGTGATCACGTTCTGCGGCGGGGTCGAGGTCGCCCGGACCGAGGAGCGGATGGAGGAGCTGCGCCGCCGCATGTCCTCCGCCGCGTCGTGGGGGATCGAGCCGGTGTCGCTCGTCACGCCGGCCGAGGTGAAGGAGCTGGTCCCCTACATCGACGAGCGCGTGATCGTCGGCGGCTTCTACTCCCCCGGCGTCTCGGTCGTGGACTCGCTCCGCGCCGGCACGCTGATGCGCGAGCACGCGCAGGAGTCCGGCGCGCTGACCGTCGCGGCCAACACCGAGGTGCTCGGGATCGACGTCGAGGACGGGCGCGTGCGGCGCGTCCGCACGAGCCGCGGCGACATCGACGCGGAGTACGTCGTGGTGTGCTGCGGCGTCTGGAGCCCGCGCATCGCGCGCATGGCCGGCGCCTCGATCCCGCTGACGCCGGCGGTCCACCAGATGATCGACATCGGCCCGGTGCCGCGGTTCGCCGACGCCAAGGCCAGCATCGAGCACCCGATCGTCCGCGACATGGACACGAACATGTACGAGCGCCAGGACGGCGGCGGGCTCGAGGTCGGCTCGTATGCGCACCGCGCGATCCTGCACGACCCCGACGAGATCCCCTCGATCGAGGAGTCGGCGCTGTCGCCGACCGAGCTGCCGTTCACCGAGGACGACTTCGTGGTGCAGATGGAGCATGCGCTCGAGCTGATGCCCGAGATCGTCGGCGACGAGTCGGTCGGCATCAAGTACGCGATCAACGGCCTGCTGTCGCTCACGCCCGACGGCCTCCCGATCCTCGGCGAGACGCCCGAGGTCCGCGGGCTCTGGTCCGCCGCGGCGGTGTGGGTCAAGGAGGGCCCCGGCGTCGGCCGGGCGCTGGCCGAGTGGATGGTCGAGGGCGAGCCGGAGATCGACCTCCAGGCGTCGGACATCGCGCGCTTCTACGAGCACCAGAAGAGCGTCGAGCACGTGCGCGCGCGGGCCGCGGAGGGCTTCAACAAGACGTACGGGATCATCCATCCCGCGGAGCAGTGGGAGTCCAACCGCGACGTCCGCCTGTCGCCGTTCCACGTGCGCGAGCGCGAGCTCGGCGCCGTGTTCTACGAGGCCGCCGGCTGGGAGCGCCCGCACTGGTACGAGTCGAACGCGGGCCTGGTGGAGGACTACGGCGTCGCGGGCCGCGAGGCGGAGTGGGAGTCGCGCTGGTGGTCGCCGATCATCAACGCCGAGCACCTCGCGATGCGCGAGCGCGCCGCGATGTTCGACCTGACCGCGTTCTGCGTGTTCGACGTCGTCGGCCCCGGCGCGCTCGAGTGCGTGCAGCGCGTGTCGATGCGCCAGATGGACGTCCCGCTCGGCAAGGTCGTCTACACGCCGGTGCTCACGCCGCGCGGCGGGTTCCGCTCGGACCTGACCGTGATGCGGCTCGGCGCGGAGCAGTTCCGCGTCGTCACCGGCGGCGCCCACGGCATGGCCGACCTGAAGTGGTACCGCGACCATATGGACGGCAGCGCGCAGATCTTCGACCTCACCTCGAGCTGGTGCACGCTCGGCCTCTGGGGACCGCGCGCCCGGGACATCCTCGCGGGCGCGACGAGCGCCGACCTGTCGCACGAGGGCTTCCCGTTCGCGACCAGCCGCACGGTCGAGATCGGGTCGCTGCGTGTGCTGGCGTCGCGCATCTCCTACGTCGGCGACCTGGGCTGGGAGCTCTACGTCCCGATCGAGCAGGGCGCGAAGCTGTGGGACATCGTCGCGGAGGCCGGGGAGCCGCACGGCGTCGTGCCCGCCGGCATCGGCGTGTACGGCACGACCGGCCGGCTCGAGAAGTGCTACCGCGCGTTCGGCTTCGAGCTCGACGGCGAGTACGACGTCGTCGAGGCCGGCATGGCCTGGGGCAAGGTCAAGGCGCAGGACTTCGTCGGCAAGGAGGCGCACGTCGCGCACCGCGAGTCCGAGCCGGCGGCGGTCATGTGCACGTTGACGGTCGACGACCACACCGCGAGCGACGGACGCAGGCGCTTCATGATGGGCGGCGAGCCGATCGTCGGTCGCGACGGCGCGCCGCTGACCGACGCCAGGGGCCGGCGCTCGTTCGTCACCAGCGCCGGCGCCGGGCCGTCGGTGGGCAAGCACATCCTCATGTCCTACCTGCCGCCGGAGCACGCCGTCGTGGGCGAGCAGCTCTCGGTGCTGTACATGGGGGAGCGCTATCCGGTGACGGTGGCGGTCGCCGGCTCGACGCCGCTGTTCGATCCCGACAACGACCGCGTCCGCGCGGCGGAGCCGGTGCTCACGTGAGGATCCTGGTCTGCGTCAAGCGCGTCCCGCTCACCGGTGGGCGCATGGTCCTGACCGAGGACGAGCAGGCGATCGAGACGCGCCACCTCGGCTTCACGATCAGCCCGCACGAGGAGTGCGGGGTCGAGGAGGCGGTGCGGCTGGTCGAGCAGCACGGCGGCGAGGTGACGGTGCTGACGCTCGGGCCGGCCGAGGCGGAGGAGCAGATCCGCGACACGCTGGCGACCGGCGCCAACCGCGGCATCCTGCTGCAGACCGACGGCGAGGAGTGGGACCCGCAGGCCACCGCCGCAGCGATCGTCGAGGAGGCGTCGAGCGGCGACTACGACCTGATCGTGTTCGGCAACGAGTCCGCCGACGCCGGCAACTTCCAGGTCGGCATCCGGGTGGCGTATGCGCTCGGCCGGCCGGTCGTGACGGGCCTGAAGGGCTTGTCGGTCGAGGACGGGCGCGCGCGCTGCGAGCAGGAGGTGGCCGGCGGGCGCGACGTGTACCTCGTTCCCCTGCCGGCCGTGGTCACCGTGCTCGAGGGCATCAACCTGCCGCGGTATCCCTCGGTGCCGGCGAAGCTGCGCGCGCGGCAGAAGCCGGTCGAGAAGCGCACGCCCGTGCGGCCGGAGCCGCAGCTCGAGCGGGTGCGGCTGGTGGTGCCGCCCGGTCAGGGCAAGCGCGCGGAGATCCTCGGACGCGGCCCGGACGCGGCGCCGGCCGTGGTGGACGTGATGCGGGAGCTGGGGGTCGCGTGATGGTGCTGGCGCTGGTCGAGCACGAGGGCGGCCGGGTCGACGAGCTCTCGCTGCAGGCGCTCGCGTTTGCGCGGACCCTCGGCGAGCCGGTCGCGCTGCTCGTCGGCGAGGGCGGCCGGGACGCCGCCGCGGAGCTCGGCGCGCACGGCGTGGCGACCGCGCACGTGGCCGATGACGAGCGGCTCGCGGCGTACGCGCCGGGCGCGTGGGCGCGGTGCGTCGACGAGCTGATCGAGCGGACCGGCGCGAGCGCCGTCGTCGCCGCCGGCACGAA
>DATHJG010000044.1:0-5953 GCA_035489875.1 Solirubrobacteraceae bacterium
GCGGGAGCCGACCTGATCGTCGATCACGTCGGCGGGCCGTATCTCGCCGACTCGGTCCGCTGCCTGGCCGTCGGCTGCCGCCCAATCAGCGTCGGCCGCCTCGGTGGCGAGGTGGGCGAGCTCGACCCTCGAGCAGCTCGCCTTCAAACAGGCCCGGATCATCGGCGTGACGTTCCGCACAGCGCAAGAACCGCATCCCGGACATGGTCAACATCGCCCAGCGCCCGCCGGAAGCCGACCATCGCAGGGTGCCCGGACACTGGGAGGGCGATCTGCTGATCGGCAAGCGCAACGCCACCGCGATCGCCACGCTCGTGGAGCGTGCCAGCGGCTACGCGCTGCTCGTGGCGCTGCCCGACGGCTACAAGCCCGAACACGTCGCGCCGGCACTGGCCGCCAAGGTGCAGACGCGCTGCGACGCTCACTGACCTAGGACCAGGGCCCAGAGATGCGCGACTGGAAGCAGGTGCACGTCGACGCCGGCATCGAGGTCTACTTCTGTGGCCGCACGCGCCCTGGCAGCGTGGATCCAACGAGAACACCAACGGCCTGCTACGACAGTACTTCCCCGAGGGCACCGACTTCAGCGCCGTCACCGAGATCGAGCTCGACGCCGTCGCCGACGAACTCAACGACCGCCCCCGCAAGCGCCTCGGCTTCGCCAAGCCGACAGAGCAACTCGCCGAGCTGCGGTTGCAATGACCGCCAGAATCCGCCGATCCGTGTGCCGCACACCGGCCGCGCAGATGCGAGTTTGAGGAGCTGCGTCCGCAGCTCAAGCAACTGCTGACCCTGCTGCCCCGACCGCCGTGCGGCTCAGGCGAAGCGTACGGCGATGCCCGGGTAATCGACGATCAGCCCGGCCGCGTCGTACTCGAGCACGGCCCGGAAGTCGGCCTCCGAGGTGTAGTCGTAGCGGCGGTCGTCGAGCCGCCGGTAGGTCTGATCGAGCCGTATGACCGAGAGATCAAGCGCCCGGACGTAGGCCGCGGGTGCCTCGGTCACCTCGTCGCGCGGGAGCGGCAGGCGGTGGACCGGCAGCGTGTTCGTGCAGGCCGACGCTTCGATGTCGATGTCGATCAGTCCGTCGAGGTGCGGGGCGGGTTCGCCGTCGACCGTCCAGCGGCCCTCGCCGTCCGAGATGAGGACGGTCTCGCGCGTCCCGGCGACGGTATCGGACGCCACGCGCGCCTCGCGGGTGCGCCAGCGGTCGTCAAGCGCGATCTCGTAGCGGACAGCGTACGCCTGCCCGTCCTCGACCGCGGACGTGTGCCCGCGCAGATGGCCGGGCTGCGCGTAGACGACCTCGAAGCCGTCCACCGCGTCGACGAACCGCCAGGCGGCGAAAGCGGGGAGGTCGGCGAACATCTGTCACAGATAACCGGATCCGCCGGAAATATGGAGAGCACCACATCGGCAGAGCCCTGAAGGTCCGCTGACGGTCCCCTGCGGGGCGGTACGCCGCTCGTCGCTGCCGGTGACAACGAGAAACGCTGCCGTCGCTCCGTTCGAGCCGGCTGGTCAGCGCTTGAGCCATAGGTTGGCCCGCCACACGGCTGACGCCAGGCGCGAGCGTGCCGGCGGAGGGACGTCAAGCGAGACACCCCGGACTCTCGCTTCAGTACAGGATGCGGTCGTCGGCACCGCCCTCTCGACGGCGATCGTGCCGGAGGAGAAGCAGCAGTCGTCTCGGCGGAACTTGCGCCGCTGCATTGAGGCACCCGCGATAGCCGGCCGTTTGCAGCAGCGCCCATTTCGCTATTCGCGCAAAGCGCTAGTGCGGGGCCCGAGCCGCCGGACCGCCGGAGCGTGACGTAAAGCGGCGGCGGTCTCGCCTGGTCGACCGTCGCTTCGCCTGGGATGCGGCTACTCCGGGTGTAGGTGCGAGAGTTTCGAGATGCCCGACTGGACGAAGAAGAACTTCGACGTTCTACGCGATGTCAGCCCGCAGGATGTGCCAATACAGTGGCGGTTCGCGCGGGAGGCCCTGCGATCGCCCGAGCTGGGCGTGAGCCGCTTCACCTACGAACCGGGTGCCCGCATGCCGTGGGGTCACCGGCATCGTGAGCAGGAGGAGGCCTACGTCGTGGTCGCCGGGTCCGGTCGTGCGAAACTCGATGACGACGTCGTCGAGCTCTCACCGTGGGACGTGCTGCGCGTCGCTCCAGCAGTAGTCCGCTCGTTCGAGGCCGGTCCACAGGGTCTTGACATGATCTGCATCGGTGGTCGCAAGCCGAAGGGAGGCGACACCGAGCGGTTCGAGGAGTTCTGGCGCTGATCCCCGGCGATCGCTTCTCGCGCAAAGCGATAGCGCCTTCGAAGCCGACGCGTTGCGCCATGGAGGAATTCCGCGACAAGCACGTGCCGCGCACTAGCTCAGGATGCGGCGACCGACAACAGCACGCTCCTCGACTTCCTGGTCAGCGGATGGTCGCAGCCCCGCGCTCCACGAGCCGGCGGGACTCGGTTCGATCCGGAGATCACCGCCCGCTTTGTCGAGCAGATCCGTCGCAACCCGCGCGTCACGCACCAGTGCGTGTCGGCCGCGGTGCTCGACGAGCTCCCGTCCGATCTGGAGGCCGACGGCGGCGCGTCGCTCGTCGCGGCGAACGTGGACGGCCTGACGCTCCTGGGCAACCAGCGCGCGCTGCAGCACGACGTCGACCCGGCTGAGCGGCCGGCGCTTCGCGATCCTCCTCCCGGCCCGCGACGGCGGCCCACCGCCAGGCATCGTCCAGGAGGTCGAGGCGGAGTTCCTGTCCGGGCTCAGGATCCGCGCGGCCATGGTGTCGTCGCTGCCCGGCGAGCCCGGCGCGGCGTGCTCGACCGCGCCCGCGCCGCGCTGCATGAGGAGTAACCAGAAGGTTGCGCCTCGGTCGATCGTTGTGTAACCTCACGGTGACACTACCGTACGGAGGAAGTAGATGGCAGTCCAGAACAACCGCATAGAGAGCGAAGTCCTGATCGCCGCGCCCGTCGAGCGCGTGTGGGAGCTGATTACGCGCGCCGAGCACCTCGGCCGCTGGTTCGGCGACGCCGGCGCCGAGATCGACCTGCGTCCCGGCGGCGCGATCTCACTGCGCTGGCACGACCATGCGACCGTGCACGGCCGGGTCGAGGCGGTCGCGCCACCGCGCCGCTTCGCCTACCGGTGGGTGCTAACGGGCGACCCGGAGGCGGAGCCGACGCCGGCCAACTCGACCCTGACCGAGTTCACGCTCGCCGCCGAGCCGGACGGGACGCGCGTCACGGTCGTCGAGAGCGGCTTCGACCGGCTCAACGCCGACGCCGCCGAGCGGGCCGCGCTGCTCGACTCCCACACCAGCGGCTGGGTGACCGAGCTGGACCACCTGGCCGACCACGCGGCCGGCGTCGCTGCGGGACGATGAGCGCGGCGGTCGCCGATCCCGAGCCGGCCGTGTTCGCCGCGCTCGGTGACCCGACCCGCTGGCGGCTGCTCGGGACGCTCGCCCAGCAGGGCGAGGGGACGGCGACCACGCTCGCGGCCCTGCTCCCGGTCAGTCGCCCCGCGGTGATCAAGCACCTCGGCGTGCTCGACCGCGCGGGGCTGGTGACACGCCACCGGACGGGGCGCGAGGTCCGGTACCGCGTCGAGCCGGCGCGGCTGGAGGCGACCGCGCGGCAGATCGCCGCGGTGGCCACCGCCTGGGATCGCCGCCTCGCCGCCCTCAAGGCGCTCGCGGAACAGCAGTAGGGCGCTCCGCACGACGGCGCACCCGGCGACCGCCGGATGCGCGGCGTCAGCGTGCCCGCATCACGAAACGTTGAACCCAATAAGGAGCACACCATGAAGATGCCCCCAATCGTGTCCCCGCAGGAGTGGAAGGCGGCGCGCGAGCAGCTGCTGGTGAAGGAGAAGGCGCTCACCCACGCGCGCGACGCGCTGGCCGCCGAGCGCCGCCGCATGCCGCGGATGGCCATGGACAAGAACTACCGCTTCATCGGCCCCGACGGCCCGGTCGGCCTCGCCGACCTGTTCGCCGGGCGGCGCCAACTGATCGTGTACCGCTTCTTCTTCGAGCCGGGCGTGCACGGCTGGCCCGACGGCGGCTGCCCGGGCTGCTCGTGGATCGCCGACCAGGTCGCGCACCCGGCCCACCTGAACACCCGCAACACCACGCTCGTGTTCGTGTCGCGCGCCCCGCAGCCCGACATCGAGCGCTGGAAGGCGCGGATGGGCTGGGACGTCATCCCCTGGTACACGCTCACCGACGACTTCGACGCCGACCTCGACGTGGCCGAGTGGCACGGCACGAACGCGTTCTTCCGCGACGGCGACGACATCTTCCGCACGTACTTCGTCGACGGCCGCGGCGACGAGGCGCTGGGCGGCATCTGGAGCTACCTCGACATCACCGCGCTCGGGCGCCAGGAGGACTGGGAGGACTCGCCGGACGGCTACCCGCAGACCCCGGCGAACGTGTGGCTCCGGCGCCACGACGAGTACGACGCGCCGACCGGGTCGGAGGCGGCCGGCGGCATGGTCGAGCAGGTCGCGCGCTACCGGTCCGCGCACGGCCCCCGGAGCACGTGAACGTGTTCGCTCACGTCCACGGCATGCCGGTGGAGGAGGTGCTGGCGTCGGCGGGAGGCGCCGGCGCCAGCCTCCTCATGGCACGCGCCTGGCTGGTGCTCCTAGTTCAGCGACGGATCGGGCGGCATAGTGGTGAGGAGCGCGAACCCGCGCCCCATCCGCCGCAGCACGGTTGACCAGAACCCTTCCGGCGCAGCGCTGAACAGCTCGTCGCGCAGCGGCGCCTCGACGATCCACGCGTCCTCGGCCAGCCTGGCCTCGAGCTGGCCGGGGCCCCAGCCCGCGTGTCCGGCGAAAGTCGTCGGCGGTAAGTCCTCGCCCCAATCCGAGATGTAGACATCCATCGCCCGCAATGCGTCGCGGATTGGCTTCTGCGCTTTGCCAGGAGCCCGGCTGCCCTGCTTGGCTCTCCGTTGCTTATCGCGCGTAGCACAAGCGCGGGCTGACAGTCACAGCGAGCCTGCGCCCGCGCGGCGTCACGCGCGGTCGTCTGGCCTGACTGACCGCAGCACACGTGCTGGAACGCCGCCGACCACCACGCCGGCTGGGACGTCGCGAGTCACCACTGCGCCCGCCGCTACGACCGAGTCCTCGCCCACCGTCACGCCGTGCAGCACCGTCGCGCCCGTGCAGAGCCACACGCCGCGCTCGATAGCGATCGGCGCGGCGACGATCTGCCTTCGTCTAAAGGCCGGGTCGATCGGGTGCCCGGAGGTGATGAGGCTTACCCGTGGCCCGATGAAGACCTCGTCGCCGATGGTGATGCCGCCGATGTCGTTCAGGGTGCAGTTGTGGTTGATGAAGACGTTGCGGCCGACGCGGATGTTCACCCCTTGATCCGAGTACACCGGTGGGATCAACCGGAATGTCGGATCGACCTCGGTGTCGGTTAGCTCCGCCCACACTGCGCGGATCGCGTCCTGATCGGCGTACGGCAGGGAGTTGAGGCGCTCGGCGAGCGCGATCGCGCGGTTGACACGTTCGAAGATCGGGCGGGCCTCCGGCGCGCGGACCTCCATCGACCAGCCACCAGCGCCGTCATCCATGGGCCGAGGCTACCCGCCGACTCGGCGCGTCCGACACAGCGCGAGCGTACGCAGATCGGTACCGCGAGGACCACACGCGCAGCTTCTGCTTTCGCAGTCCGCGGCGGCGCGGTCGATAGTTCGGCTCGCTATCCCGCAGTTGCTCCGTGGACCGGGCCGGACCGCCCCACGGGACAGGCGCTGGCGATCCCGCGCGCGGCAGGATGAAACGAGCAGCGCGAGTTGCGAGATGGTCGCGGGCGGTTCCGCCAACGTCGGCCGCTGATTGCGACCGCGTTCCGGTCGGAAGCCGTACGAAGCAAGGAGTTGGTGATGAGCATCGAGCGCAGGCGCAAGCTTGGAGTCGAGTTCA
>DATHJG010000045.1:0-2737 GCA_035489875.1 Solirubrobacteraceae bacterium
TCTCGTCTTCCAGCTCCCGGTATATGGAGCGGCTGATCTGATACATGGGCGTCCCCCTGGTTTCGGCTCCGATGCAGGCCGAGTCTCCCTCTTGTGTACTGCGGAGTTCACTCGACCTCCGCGCGGGAGGTTTGCGCGGTCCCGTGAAGTCCCAAACGTCAGGTATGTTGAGTTGATGTTAAGCGCCGAACGCTCACGTCCAGTTGACGAACGCGGACGCGGCCGAGCCGGGCGCGATGACGCTGTGCCGGTCGTCCAGCTCCGGATCCGTCGCGGGGTAGTCCGAGCGCGCGTGGGCGCCGCGGCTCTCCTCGCGCCGGAGCGCCGAGCCGGCGACGAGCCGGGCGAGCGGATGCGGGTCGTCGAGCAGCCGGCGCAGCCCCTCCGCCGACCGCTCGAGCCCGGCGTCGCGCCACATCGCGCGGCGCGTGTCGCGTGACGGCGGGGGCGCGAGATCACCCGCCGGCGCGGTAGGGAGCGCGCCCGCGGGGACCGGCTCGTCCAGCCCCGCCAGCGCCGCGCGGCGCCCGAACACGAAGCACTCCGAGAGCGAGTTCGACGCCAGCCGGTTGGCGCCGTGCAGCCCGGTGCACGCGCACTCGCCGACCGCGTAGAGGCCGGCGACCGTGCTGCGCCCGTCCAGGTCGCTCGCGATCCCGCCCATCACGTAGTGGCTGGCCGGGGAGACCGGGATGCGCTGGGTGGCGGGGTCGTGTCCGGCCTCGCGCAGCGCCGCGACCACGTTCGGGAACCGCGCGGGGTCGATCGCGGTCATGTCGAGGAAGACCGCGGGCTCGCCGGTCTCGATCAGCAGGCGGTGGATGGCGCGCGCGACCGCGTCGCGCGGCTGCAGCTCGTCCACGAACCGCTCGCCGTGCACGTCGTGCAGCGTGGCCCCCTCGCCCCGCACGGCCTCGGACACCAGGAACCCCTCGCGGCCCGCGATCCCGACGACCGCGGTGGGGTGGAACTGCACGAACTCGAGGTCGGCGAGCTCCGCCCCGGCGGCGCGTGCGAGCAGGAGGCCGGAGCCGTAGGAGCCCGGCGGGTTCGTGGTGCGCGACCAGAGCGCGGCCGCGCCGCCCGACGCGAGGATCACCGCGCGCGCCGCGACCGTGCGCCCGTCGTCGCACGCCACGCCGCGCACGCGCCCGTCGTCGCCCGCGAGCAGCGCCCGCGCGCGGCGGCCTTCGAGCACGTCGATCCGCTCCTCCTCCACGACGTCGGCCGAGAGCTGGCGCAGGATCCGCCGCCCGGTCGCGCTGCCGCCGGCATGCACGACGCGGCGGATGCGGTGCCCGCCCTCCAGCCCGAGCGCGAGGTTGCCGTGGCGGTCGGCGTCGAAGCGGACGCCGAGCGCCTCCAGGTCCGCGAACCGCTCCGGCGCCTCCACGCACAGGACCTCGGCGGCCGAGCGCCGCACCAGCCCGCGGCCGGCGGCGATCGTGTCGCGCAGGTGCAGCGCCGGGGAGTCGTCGACCGCCAGCGCCGCGGCCAGCCCGCCCTGCGCCCAGTAGGAGGCGGTCTCCGCCAGCGGGCGCGCGGAGACGAGCGTGACCCGCGCGCCGGCGCGAGCGGCGGTGAGCGACGCGAAGAGCCCCGCGGCCCCAGCTCCGACCACGACGAGATCGCTCGGGGGCTCCTGCACTGCCGGTACGGTACCGGGGTGCCGCCCTGGCTCCGCCACGACGCCGGACTCGCGCACGACGTCCCCGGCCACCCCGAGCGCCCGGCGCGGATCGTGGCGCTGGAGGCCGAGATGCAGCGCCACGGGTGGTTCGGCTGGGAGCGGGTGGAGGCGCCGCGCGCGACGCGCGACCAGCTCGCACGCGTGCATCCCCTCTCCCACGTCGATTCGATCGCGGAGCTGTCGGCGCGCGGCGGGGGCAGGATCGACATGGACACGAGCGTGGTCGCGGGGACCTACGAGGCGGCGCTCCGTGCCGCGGGCGGGGCGGTCGCGCTGGTCGACGCGCTGCTGGGGGACGGCGAGCCGTGCGGGGTCTCGGCGCTGCGCCCGCCGGGGCACCACGCCGAGGCGGCGCGCGCGATGGGCTTCTGCTTCTTCGACAACGTCGCGGTGGCGGCGGCGCACGCCCGCGCCGCCCACGGGGTCGAGCGGGTGCTGATCGTCGACTGGGACGTCCACCACGGCAACGGGACCAACGACATCTTCCACGCGGACCCTTCGGTGCTGTTCTGCTCGATCCACGAGTCGCCGCTGTATCCGGGGACCGGCCCCGCCTCCGACGTCGGGTCGGGGGCGGGGGAGGGGTTCACCGTGAACATGCCGGTGCCCGGCGGGTCGGGCGACGCGGTCCACGGGTCGCTCGTCGAGCACGTCGTGGCGCCGCTGATCCGGGGCTGGGAGCCCGAGCTGGTGCTGATCTCGGCGGGGTTCGACGCGCACCGCGCCGACCCGCTTGCGACCTGCGAGCTGACCGAGGCCGGCTTCGCGGGCATGACGGCCTCGCTCCGGCGGGCGTGCGCGGAGGTCGGGGCGCCGCTCGGACTGGTGCTGGAGGGCGGGTACTCAGTCGACGCGCTGGCGGCATCGATGGCGGCGCTCGTGCCGGTGCTGGGCGCGGCCTCGGTGCCGGGGCCGGTCGAGCTGCCGGTGCACCCGCTGGCGGCGCAGACGGGCGAGCGGCTCGCCGCCTGGTGGCCCGCTCAGTTCGGCTCGATGCGGCGGATGTAGGCGTCCTTGGCGTCGACGCCGTCGAGCGCGTCGCTGGCC
>DATHJG010000046.1:0-5332 GCA_035489875.1 Solirubrobacteraceae bacterium
CTCAAGGTCCTGGTGTCGATCTTCGGCCGCGAGACACCCGTTGAGGTCGGCTACGATCAGGTGAAGAAGATCTAATGGCCAAGAAAATCCTCACAACGATCAAGTTGCAGGCGCCGGGGGGCCAGGCCTCGCCCGCGCCGCCGGTCGGCCCCGCCCTGGGCCAGCACGGCATCAACATCATGGAGTTCGTCAAGGCGTTCAACGCCCAGACCTCCAACGACATGGGCACGACGATCCCGGTCGTCATCACCGTCTACGAGGATCGCTCGTTCACCTTCGTCACCAAGACGCCGCCGGCCGCGGTCCTGATCCGCCAGGCGGTCGGGATCGAGAAGGGCTCGGGCGAACCGAACCGCACCAAGGTCGGCACGATCACCAACGACCAGGTGCGCGCGATCGCCGAGAAGAAGCTCGACGACCTGAACGCGCACGACGTCGACCAGGCCGCGAAGATCATCGCCGGCACCGCGCGCTCGATGGGCGTGGAGGTCGTGGCGTAATGGCCGGCCGTCGTGGCAAGACCTACCGGGACGCCCGCGAGAAGGTCGACCGGACGCGCGAGTACACGCCGTCCGAGGCCGTCAAGCTCGTCAAGGACCTCAAGCGCGCGAAGTTCGACGAGTCCGTCGAGATCCACGTGCGCACCGGCCTGAACGTCCGGCATGCCGACGAGCAGCTGCGCGGCACCATCGCGCTGCCGCACGGGCTGGGCAAGGACGTCAAGATCGCCGTGTTCGCCCGTGGCGACAAGGCGAAGGAGGCCGAGGAGGCCGGCGCCGACGTCGTCGGCGCCGAGGATCTCGCCGAGCGCGTCCAGAACGACGGCTTCACCGACTTCGACGTCGCGATCGCGACGCCGGACATGATGCCGGTCGTCGGCCGCCTGGGCCGCATCCTCGGCCCGCAGGGCAAGATGCCGAACCCGAAGGTCGGCACGGTCACGATGGACGTGCGCAAGGCCGTCGAGGAGTCCAAGGCCGGCAAGGTCGAGTACCGCACCGATCGCACGGCGATCGTCCACATGACCGTCGGCAAGACGTCGTTCCCGGACGAGCAGCTGATCGCGAACTACCAGGCCGTGATCGACGAGCTGCACCGCGCGAAGCCGTCCGCGGCGAAGGGCAAGTACCTGCGCACGGTCGTCATGGCCTCTACGCAGGGGCCGGGCATCAAGGTCGATCCATCCCGTACCGTCGCCGAAGGCGATCGCGGGGTCGCCGCCTGAGGGCGCGGTTGTCCCGCGCGCGATCGCCTGGCAGGCGCAACCCATATCCGGAGCCCTAGGCTTCGGGTCCCCCACAGACTCCGGCAACACGTAAGACCGGGACAGGAGGAGCAGTTTGAACCGAGACCAGAAAGCCGCGGTCATCGACGAGGTGACCGCCCAGCTCCGCGACGCGGAGGCCGTGTACGCCGTGGACTACCGCGGCACGTCCGTGCCCCAGGCCGCCGAGCTGCGCACCAAGCTGCGCGAGGCCGACACGCGCTTCCGCGTCGTCAAGAACACGCTGACCGAGCGCGCGGCCGACCAGGCCGGCGCCGAGGCCCTCAAGCCGTACCTCGAGGGCCCGACTGCGCTCGTGTTCGTCAAGGGCGACGCCGCGGCGGCCGCCAAGACGCTGTCGGACTTCCGCCGCACGTCGGGCCTGCTCGCCTTCAAGGGCGGCTGGATGAACGGCGATGTGCTCTCGGCGGAGCAGATCGACGCGATCGCGAAGCTGCCCACCCGCGACGTGCTCTACGGGCGCCTCGTGGGCATGGTCGCCTCGCCGCTCACCGGCCTGGCGAGCGCGATGGGCGGCCTCGTCGGCGGCCTCGCCCGCCAGCTGCAGCAGATGGCCGACCAGGGCCTGGTGGGCGGCGACGTCCCCGCCGCGCCCGCCGAAACCAATGTGACCCAGGAGGACTAGAAACACATGGCTACCAGCACCCAGGAGTGGATCGAGGAGCTCAAGAGCATCTCCGTGCTCGAGCTCTCCGAGCGCATCAAGGCGCTCGAGGAGGAGTTCGGCGTGTCGGCGACGGCCGTCGCGGCCGCTGCCCCGGCCGGCGCCGGCGCGGCCGGCGGCGAGGCCGTCGAGGCCGAGGAGGAGCAGACCGCGTTCGACGTCGTGCTCACCGGCCCGGGCGACAAGAAGATCCAGGTCATCAAGGTCGTCCGCGCGGCGACCGGCCTCGGCCTGAAGGAGGCGAAGGCGCTCGTCGACGAGGCTCCCAAGGCCATCAAGGAGGGCGTCGACCGCGACGAGGCCGACAAGCTCAAGGGCGAGCTCGAGGAGGCTGGCGCCTCCGTCGAGGTCAAGTAACGTCGCCGAAGGCGGCGCACGTAACGTCGCCGAAGGCGGCGCACGTAACGTCGCCGAAGGCGAGCGCGAGGAACGAGCTGCTCGCCTGGCAGGCGAAACCCATATCCGGATCCCTCGCTGCTTTTCGAAGGGCGCCCACGTGGCGCCCTTCGCCGTTAAGAAGCTAGGTCTGCATCGGGCGGCGCTGGAAACGCAGCACGCCGCCGACGGCCAGCACGAACATGCCGCTCAGCAGCAGCGCGATCGAGCCATACCCGCGCACGTTCTCGTCGATGCCGATCGCCGCGGCCCCTTCGGCCACCGCGCTGAAGACCTTTGGCCGAAGCTCCACGGCCGCCCGCTCCTGGGCGACGTCGGCGTCCGCCTCGCGTCCGATGTCCGACAGGCGCGCGACCGCCGGCGGGTCGGCCGCACCGGGCGGCGGCGCGAGCGACGTCGCGTCCGGATACTGCGCCTGGACGGCAGACCCCACCGACGCGCCCGTGCCCGAGATCCCGAGCGTGGTGCCGGTCGCCATGAACACCACGCCGAGGGCGAGGAGGGCGCTGACCGCAAGCGAGCCACGGAACCGGCCGAGCGGGCCGCCGAGGAGCGTCCGAGCAGATCTCGGGTCCATGTCGACTGGTACGAACGGCCGGCCGAGATCCCGACGTCCGGCGCGCTCGCGTGTGATCGCTGACGTCGTGCGACTGCCTCCGGCCGGCCCCCGCGGGTCCGTCTAGGCTGGCCCGCATGTGGCCTTCACGGCCGGTGCGCGCTGGGGCCGGGGTCGGCCTGGTGCTTGTCCTCCCCGCGATCGGCCTGGCGGTCATGTCGTTCGTGTCCGGCGGCTTCTTCCCCGATGCGACCGCGCTCGCCACGGTGCTGGTCCTGCTCGTGCTGCTCGTCCGCGTCACCGTCGCGCGGGAGCCGTTCGCGGGCGTGAGCGCCGGGGTGTGCGCCGCGGGGGTCGTGCTGATCGGCTTCGCGATGTGGACGCTGCTCTCCGCCCGCTGGTCGGGCTCGCTCTCCCGCGCGCTGCTCGAGTACAACCGCGCGCTCCTGTACGTCGCGGCGTTCGTGCTGGCCGGCACGCTCGCCCGCTCGCCCGCCCGGGCTCGCGTGCTGCTGCTCGCGCTCACGGTCGCCGCCGCCGGCGTCAGCGTGGCGGCGGTCGCGACGTGGCTGCTGCCCGAGGTGTTCCCCGCGGGCGGCGACCTCAGCCGCGAGCGGCTGGGGTGGCCGACGAGCTACTGGAACGCGACCGGGCTGATCGCGGCGCTCGCCCTGGTGTGGTGCGCGAGCCTGGCGTGCTGCGGGCGCGAGCGCCACTGGATCCGGGTGGTCGCCGCGGGCGTGGCGCCGGTGGCGGTTGCCGCGCTCATCTTCACGGTGTCGCGCGGCGCGGTCGCCGTCGCGATCGGCGGGCTGCTCGTCGCGCTCATCGCCATCCGCTCGCGCGCGATCCCCACCGGCCTGCTCGCCCTCGCGCCGGGGATCGCCGCCGCCGCCGTCGTCGCCGTCGGGGTCGAGGGGTTGAACACGCACACGCCGACGGAGGCCGCGCTCGCCAGGGGCGAGTGGGCGACCGCGATGCTGCTCGGGATCGCGCTCGGCACCGCCGCGCTGCGGGCGGCGCTGCTCCTGGCCGACCGGCGGCTCGCGCACGTCCCGCTGCCGCACCCGGGGCCTGCGGTCCGGTGGGGCGCCGCGGGCGCGGCCGTCGTGCTCCTCGCCGTCGCGTTCCTCGCCGCCGGAGGCCCGGAGCGGGCGCGCTCCGCGGCCGACCGCTTCGCCTCGGCCGACGCGCAGTCGGTCGGCGGCACCCTGCCCGCGCGCCAGCGCCTGATCCGCCTCGGCAACAACGGCAGGGTCGACCAGTGGCGCGTCGCCTTCGAGCATGGGTTCGAGCCGACGCCGCTCCACGGGTCCGGCGCCGGTACCTATCCGCTCCTGTGGACGCGGTACGGGATGAGCGAGCGCCGCGTGCTCGACACGCACTCGCTCTACGTCGAGCAGCTCGGCGAGCTCGGGGTCATCGGGGCGGGGCTGCTCGCGGCGACGTTGCTCGCGATCGTGGTGGCGCTGATCCGCCGCGCCCGGGGGCCCGACCGCGCGGCGTGGGGGGCGTTGCTCGCGGGCGTTCTGATGTGGGCCGTGCACGCGGGGATCGACTGGGACTGGGAGATGCCGGCGACGACGGCATGGGTGTTCGCCGTCGGCGGGCTGGCGCTCGCCGCGCCCGAGGGCGAGTACGGCGAGGACCCGGACCGCAGGGCGCGCATCGGCGTAGGGCTCGCCTGCCTGCTCTTCGCGCTCATCCCCGTCGCCGTCTGGCATTCCCAGACGCGCCTGACGGACGCCCTCGAGGCGCTCCGGGCGGGCGACTGCGTGCGCGCGACGCGCGCCGCGCTCGACGCCAACGCGACGCTGCGGGTGCGGCCGGAGCCGTTCGAGGTCATCGCCTACTGTGAAGGGGGCGCCGGCCGCGTTCGGCTGGCGTTGGAGGCGATCGATGCCGCAGTGCAGCGGGACCCCAGGAACTGGGAGCTGCACTACTCCCGGGCGCTCCTGCGCGGCGCCGCCAAGCTCGACCCCCGGCCCTCCGCGCTGGCCGCCCTGCGGTTGAACCCCTCCCAGCAGATCACGCAGGACGCCGTCGAGGGCTTCGCCGGCCGCAACGCGCGGGCGTGGCGCCGCTTCGCGCTGAGCGCGCCGCTGCCGCTGCCGGGCTAGTCGCTAGTGGCCCATCTCGTGACGACTACGCGCCGGCCGCGGCGCGGGGCCGGCGCCTGCTCGCCCGCCGGTCGCGTGCGCGGCCCAATGGCGAGCCGGGGTCTCGGTCGTGCCGGTCGTACAGGTACTCGGCGCCCGACTTGTCCCGGTTGAGCACCACGCCGATCAGCCGCGCGCGGGCGCTGCGGAGCCGCCGCACGGCGACCGTCAGCGCCTCCTCGTCGGACTGCTTCACGTCGACCACGAGCACCACCGCGTCCGCCGCGGCGGCCAGCAGCACGGCGTCCGACCGTGGCCCGACCGGCGGGCAG
>DATHJG010000047.1:0-2301 GCA_035489875.1 Solirubrobacteraceae bacterium
CTCGCCCTCGACCTCGGACACCATGTGCCAGACGCCCGCATGCGGGCGGACCTCGGCGAGCGCGGTGACCCGGACGGTGCCGGGCCGGCACACGCGGCCGAGGTCGTTGCGGACGAGGTCGACGATCATCACGTTCTCGGCCCGGTCCTTCTCCGAGGCGGCGAGCTCCGCGCGGCGGCCGGCGGGCCGCGTGCCCTTGATCGGCGCGCTGCGGACCGTGCGGCCGGTACGCGTGAGGAACAGCTCCGGCGAGAGGCTCGCGACCGTGCCCCACGGGCCGGCGACGAACGCCGCGCGGTCGGTCGGGAGCGCCGCGGCCGCGGTCACGAAGAGATCGAACGCGTCGCCGTCCAGCCGCCCCTCCAGCCGCATGCACAGGTTCGCCTGGAACAGGTCGCCGGCGCGGATCCGCTCCCGGCACGCCTCGACGGCCGCGGCGTGCCCGGCCGGCGACGGCATCCAGCGCCAGTCCCGCGTCGAGAACGGGCGCGCGGCGGGCGGGTCGGCGAGGCGGGCGACGAGCTCGTCGCGGCGCCGCGCGATCGCGGCTTCCCGCTCCGGTGTCACGAGGGCCTCGAACCACCACCGCCCGGCCGCGTCCATCCGCAGCACGTGGTCGTAGTAGGAGAGCGCGCCGTCGGGTAGCGGCACGGGACGCGGGGGCGGCGGGTGTCCCGGCTCGACGCGGTGCCGCGCCTCGAAGCCGAGGAACCCGACCCAGCCGCCGCCCACGACGGGCGCGGCGGCGGCGTGGGATGGCGTCGTCACGGCCGCGACGTCGCGCCCCGGGGCGGCGCCGCCCGATAAGGCCGTCACGGCCGCGGCGTCGCCGCGCGCGGCGGCGCCGCCCGATAAGGCCGTCACGGCCGCGACGTCGCCGCGCGCGGCGGCGCCCCCGGGCGCGACCTCCGGCAGCTCGTCCAGCAGTGCGAACAGGTCGTCGCCGGGGGCCGAGACCCGGACCGGTTCGGACCCCAGCAGCGCGCCGCCGCCCGCCCACGCGCCGAGCAGCGCGAACGGCCGGTCCTCGCCGCGCAGGATCAGCGCGGCGCGCGCCGGCGGGAGCGTCGCGTCGAGCGGTTCGCGGAGCAGGGTGGCGCGCACGCCGGGCACCCTATTCACGGCTTCGACATGCAACCGGTCGGTTGCGCTACCGTCACGGCATGCGCGTGCTCTTCATCGGCGGCACAGGCCCTGTCGGCCGAGCGGCCGTCCCGCACCTGCTCGCTGCCGGCCACGACGTCGTGCTCGCCCACACGGGCGCGCACGAGCCACCCGCGCTCGCGGCGCTCGAGCACCTGCACGGCGACCGCGCCGCGCTGCTGGCGCCCGGCGGTCCGGCCGAGCGCGCTCGCCCGGACGCGATCGTCGACACGTTCGCCGGGGGCGCGAGCGCCGACAAGGCGCGCGAGCTGGCCGGGCTCGCCGACCGGACCGGCGCCGCGCAGCTCGTCGTCACGAGCTCGATCGACGTCTATCGCCACTGCGCCGACGCCGGCGTCGACGACAACCCGCCGACCGACCTCGCGCGCGCCTGGCTCCCGCTCGCCGAGGACGCGCCCCGCCGCACCGGGCCGTCGCCCGGCGGCGCTGCGCGCGGGCACGACAACGTCGCGATGGAGGACGCGCTCGGCGGCGCGGAGCGGATCACGATCCTGCGCCCCGGCGCGATCTACGGGCCGCAACTGCACGCCCACGTGCTGCGCGAGTGGTACCTCGTCGGCAAGGTCGCCCGCGGCGAGCGGTGGCTGCAGCTCCCGGCGGGCGGCACGCAGCTGTTCCACCGCGTCGCGCTCGATCGCGTCGGCCGGGCGATCGCCGCCGCGCTCGACCGCGCGCCGGCCGGCACCTGGGCGTGCAACGTGGCCGACCCGCGCGACCTCACGTTCGGCGGCCTCGCCGCGCTCGTGGCGGAGCGCCTCGACTGGGCCTGGGAGCCGGTCGAGGTGGCCTGGGCCGACGGCGACCACCCCTGGAACGTGCGCCACCCGATCGTCGCCGACACGACGCGGCTGCGCGACGTCCTCGGCGTGCGCGACCCCGACCCGCTCGCGGCGACCACCGCGCAGATCGACTGGCTGTGGGAGCACCGCGAGACGCTCCTCGCCAACCCGCTCGAGCGCGCCTGAGCTCGCGGCCCTTCTCCGGGTCGCCCTCGATGCACGCCGTTCTCCGCCGCTAGAAGTCCCCACCGCCGCCGAAATCGCCGCCGCCGAAGCCGCCCCCGAAATCGCCACCGCCGCCGAAGTCGCCGCCTCCGCCGAAGTCCCCGCCGGACTGATCTCCGTAGGCCATGCCCGG
>DATHJG010000048.1:0-2830 GCA_035489875.1 Solirubrobacteraceae bacterium
GCACCAAGCCGATGGTGTACGCGCGTGCGGGCATCCCGCTCTACTGGGTCATCGACCTCGACAACCGCCGTGCGGTCGTGCACACCTCGCCGGGGCCTGACGGGTATGGCAGGGTCGAGATGTGCGGTCCGGACGGCGAGCTGACCGCGCCGCACCTCGGTCTCCCGCCCCTTCATCTCGGCGAGTTGCTCGCGGCCGCGGGCGTCTAGCGATTCGCGATTCGCGCCTCGCGTGACAGCAGCGGCGCGCCGCCGTCCGGCGGCGTCCAGCGCAGGCGGAAGCGGCCCTCGAAGCGCGGGACCGTGCGCAGGAACGCGTTGTTCGCCGACCGGACCGTGAGCCGGGCGACGGTCGTGAAGGCGCCGCCGGCCAGCGGCGCGTTCTGCAGCTCCACGCGGGCGGTGGCGCCGGGCGCGAGCGGGCGGACCTGGCCGTAGACGCGCAGCCGCGCCGGGCCCTTGCGCGCGACCCAGAGCGGGAGGCGGTAGGCGCCGTACGCCGGCTTCGGCCGGCCGTCGACGAAGCGCACGCCGGACTGGAAGCTCGACACGATCGGGTCGTCGATCAGCTTGTACTGCGCCACCGTGCGCACGCGCGGGTCGCGGTACGCGATCCAGTCGGCCTGGTTGACGTACGCCGCCTGGCGGGCCAGCGAGACGCCGAACGTCGCGTCCGGCGGGCTGCTCTGGAAGCCGTGCTCGGTGTAGTGGATCGGCAGCGCAGCCGGGATCCGCCCGCGCGCCGCGCCCGCGTCGAGCAGCCGCTCGAGCCGCCGCGACGAGGCGAGCGTGATCTCGGTCGCCGGATCGCCGCGGAACGCCGGCGGCTTGGAGCCGCCCTGCGCGTAGGGATGGTGGGCGAAGCCGGTGACCGGCAGCCGCTTGAAGCCGGCGCACCCGCGGATCGCGGCCGCCTTGCCGCGCAGCGCCCGGCCGCGCGCGTCGATGCACAGCAGCGTGCGGATGAACGTGGCGGGCGGCGTCGACCGGCGCGCGAGCGCGCCCGTCCTGCGCCCGATCGGGCTCGTCTCGCCCAGCAGCATCTGGTCGCCACGGTGGCCGGTCGAGCGCAGCGCCGCGATCCCCGCGCGCACCATCGCGCGGTACGCCACCGCGGCCGCGGAGTACGTCCGCCCGCCGCGGACGGCGAACTGGGGGAGCAGCCACGTCGCCTGGTTCGGCTCGTTTCCGAACGACCAGCGGCCGACGCGCGGCAGGATGCCGCCCCCCTCGTTCTCGTCGGCGTACGCGCCGGAGTAGCGGCGGCCGAGCGCGCGCAGGAACGCGCCGTAGCGGCCGGGATCGGGCGTGCACAGCCTGCGCAGCGCCGCCGAGCCGGCGCAGCGCGACGCCCAGCTCGGGATCGGCGCCGAGGGGGAGAGCAGCAGCGCGAGCCCGCGGGCGGCCGTCCCGCGCACGAGGTCGTCGACCGGGTCCCAGCGCGCGGCCGGGTAGCTCGCGGGGTCGGCGGGCTCGAAGCCGGCCGGCGGCCTGGCCGCGTCCGGCGCGGGCGCGACGTCGCGCCACCGCACGACCGCGCGGACGCCGTCGGCGCCGAGCGCGACGACGTCGTCGAGCGCCGCCGCGCGGGCGACCGGGCCGGACTGCAGCATCTGGCGCTCGTCCTCGACGAGCGACTCCTGCGCGGTGGACGCGCGTGCGGCGGCGGGCGCCGCGAGGCAGCAGAGCGCCACGAGCGCCACGCCCGCCGGGCGCCCGGCGCGGGCGCCGCGGAGCCGGCGATGCGGCGGCCCGCGGCGTCCTGCCGGATCGGTTGGGTCAGGCGACCGCGCCGTACCGCTCCGCGACCTTGCCCCACGCGACGACGTTCCACCACGCGTCGATGTAGTCGGGGCGCCGGTTCTGGTACTTCAGGTAGTAGGCGTGCTCCCACACGTCGACGCCGAGCAGCGGCGTCTGTCCCTTGGAGAGCGGCGTGTCCTGGTTCGCGCTGCCGACGATCGCGAGCCCGCTGCCGTCGTGCACCAGCCAGGACCAGCCGGAGCCGAACTGGTTGACGCCGGTCTCCTTCACCTTCGCCTTGAAGTCGTCGAACGACCCGAACGCGGACTCGATCGCGGACGCCAGGTCGCCGTCGGGCTGCCCACCGCCGTCCGGGCTCAGCGACTCCCAGAACAGCGTGTGGTTGTAGTGCCCGCCGCCGTTGTTGCGGACGGCGTTGCGCTTGTCCTCGGGAACCTGGCTCAGATCGGCGAGGATCTCCTCGATCGGCTTGCCGTCGAGCGGCGTGCCGGCGAGCGCGGCGTTCGCCTTGTCCACATACGCCTGATGGTGCTTGTCGTGATGGAAGCGCATCGTGTCCGCGTCGATGTGCGGCTCGAGCGCCTCGTAGGCGTAGGGGAGCGGTGGAACTTCGTAGGCCATGCCAGGTCTCCTCGGATCGGGTTGGTGGGTTCTATCACCCGCCTTCCGGCGTTTGATCCCCCACATCATCCGGGTTCAAGCGGAGTTGAGGTCAAGCGGACGGCGCGCGGCGCGGCTCGGCCGGGATCCCGCGAGCCACTAGGCTCTGCGGCCGCATGACGAGACTCTCCCGCTACTTCCTCCCGACCGAGAAGCAGGCGCCCGCCGACGCCGAGGCGCTCTCGCACAAGCTGCTCGTCCGCGCGGGCATGGTCCGCCAGCTCGGCGCGGGCCTCTGGACCTGGATGCCGGCCGGCTGGAAGGTCCACGAGAAGGTCGTGCAGATCGTGCGCGAGGAGATGAACACGATCGGCAGCCACGAGCTGCTGATGCCCGTGCTGCATCCCGCCGAGCTGTGGCAGCGCAGCGGGCGCTACGGCATCCCCGAGCTGTTCAAGCTGAAGGAC
>DATHJG010000049.1:0-2071 GCA_035489875.1 Solirubrobacteraceae bacterium
GATCGACGACGTGCAGACGGCCGTCGCATGGTTGCGCCAGGACGAGCAGGTCACCCGATTCGACATCGACCCGGATCGCATCGGCGCGTTCGGCGGGTCGGCCGGCGGCAATCTGGTGGCCCTCCTCGGCACCCGCGGTTCCGGCGATCTTACCAGGGGATCCCGTGTCGCCGCCGTCGCCGAGCTCAGCGGCCCCGCCGAGCTGACGGGCCTCGCCGCGTCGGACGACTTCATCCCGGTTCAGCTCGCCTACCTCGGCTGCGCGACCGAGGCGGACTGCCCCGCCGCAGTCGCTGCATCGCCGTTCTATTCGATCGACGCGACCGATCCGCCGTTCTTCGTCGGGCACTCCACTGTCGAGATGATTCCGCTCGCGCAATCCGAGATCTTCGTCGCCGGCCTGAGGGCGGCGGGCGTCGCGACCGAGTTCGTCACGGTCGAGGGCGCGCTGCACTCGATCGCGATGCTCGACGCAGACCTGAAGTCGCGGATCATCGACTTCTTCGCCGGCACCATCGGCACCCCGCCCGACCCCGTCCTCCAGGACGACGGCTCGGGGTAGCGCGGGCTCAGCTCAGAATGCCGTCGAGCAGCCAGCCGAGCGCGACGAGGTAGTCGGCGCGCACCGACGCGACCGGGTGCGGGGGAACCGTTCCGAGCTCGGGATCGTACTGCGTGGCGAACGCGGCGCAGCCCATCATGTGCACGAGCAGCACCCGCAGGCCGTCGCGCGCCGCCGCATCCGGGACGCCTGCCTCGGCGAACAGCTCGAGCATCCGGTCGCCGAGGCGCCAGGCGTTCGCGCCACCGGAACCCTGCCTGGCAAGCGACAGGGCGACCAGATCGGGGTGGCGAACGAGGGCGTCGAAGCTGTCGCGCATGATCGCAACGAGTCCGTCGCGCGGGGTGAGCGCGGGGTCGGGGAGCGGGATCGCGCCGATGAGATCATCGAGCACGGCATCGACGAGCGCCGCCTTGCCTTCGACGTGGCTATAGAGCGCGTTCGGCGCGACGCCGAGGCGCGCCGCGACCGCGCGGATCGACAGGCCGCGCGCTCCGCGGTCCGCGAGCGACTCACGGGCCGTTGTGATGATCGCCGCACGCGTGAGACCCGCGCGTTCACCGGGAGTGCGGACGGATGTCATAGGTGAATTGTACAGTGTCCAGTATGAACGAGTCGTCGACCACACCGATCACCGGGACGACCGCGAGCGGTGTCCCTTACCTCGCCGTCCCGGCGGCAGCTGCAGGCGCGCCCGTCGTCGTCGCCTGGCACCTGCTCGACCCACCGCGCACCGAAACGGCCTTCGCCGCGGCCCTCCCCCTCGCCGGGCTCGACGCCCACAAGATCTACCTCGGCCTCCCGCTGAGCGGCGCCCGCACTCCGGCCGGCGGCCTCGACGAGATCATGAGGCTCGGAATGGAGGACGCGGTGCTCAATCTGCACTGGCCGATCTACCGGGATGCGGTGGCCGAGTTCCCGGCGGCGTTCGCCGAGATCCGCGAGCGGCTCGGCGTCTCCGGAGACGCCGCCGTCGGACTGCTCGGTGGATCGGCGGGCTCCGCCGTCGCAGCCGGCGTGCTGGCGGCGAGGGAGCAGCAGGTGCGAGCGGCCGTGCTCGTCAGCCCGATGCTGCGGCTGCGATCCATGGTCGACGTGCTGAGCGAGTTCTTCGGCATCGACTATCCCTGGAGCGCCGAGAGCGACCGCGCAGCCGAGGTCATGGACTTCGTCGCGCGGGCGCCGGAGATCGTCGCGGCGGGGGCGTCGCTCCGCGTGATCGCGGGAGCGGACGACAGCGCAGGATCGACCGTGCCGGCGCGCGCGTTCGCTGATGCAACCGGAGCGGACCTCCAGGTCGTGGACGGCGTCGCCCACGCGCTCGCCGAGGAACCGGGCATCGAGGCCGCGCCGCAGACCGACGGGGCGAAGCGGTACGACGCGTTCGCGGTCGAGTGGTTCGGCGCGCGCCTGCGCTAGGCGCCTGGCTCAGTTCGGAAGCGGGTAGGGCGGCGCCGGCGGAGGCTGCTGGGTGGGCGGCGGGAACGGCGGCTGCTGCTGCGGGGCCAC
>DATHJG010000050.1:0-6461 GCA_035489875.1 Solirubrobacteraceae bacterium
GCCGCCGTCTACCTGATCGCCGACCAGCTCGGCGAGCGCACGCAGCGCGGCACCGGGCCTGGGACGAGCACGCCCGCGCCGGGCGAGGAGATCATCTCGGTGAAGGCGAAGTCGGCGAACGACTTCGACCCGCTCGGCGACGACAAGGAGGAGCATTCCGAGGCGGCGTTCCGCGCGGTCGATCAGGACTCCGCCACCGCGTGGACGACCGAGAGCTACACGGGCAACGTCCTGACGAAGCCGAACGGCGACCCGCCGGGGGTCGGCCTCTACGTCGACGCCGAGCCGTCGGTGAACGGCCGGCGGCTGGAGATCCAGACGCCGCAGCCCGGCTGGACGATGGAGATCTACGGCACCCGGTCGAGGCCGACCGACGTGTGGCCGAGCGACATCTGGACGAAGCTCGGCGGCGGCACGGTCTCGAAGTCGAAGCAGAGCTTCAAGCTCGACACCGCCGACCGCCGCTACCGCTACTACCTCGTCTGGATCACCGCCCTGCCGC
Organism: Solirubrobacteraceae bacterium; assembly: GCA_035489875.1. GTDB lineage: Bacteria > Actinomycetota > Thermoleophilia > Solirubrobacterales > Solirubrobacteraceae > DASQMT01. The sequence continues at coordinate 503 of DATHJG010000050.1, forward strand.
CGAACCAGGACAACGTCGCGATCACCCAGCTCACGCTGAGCGCTCCGAAGGCCTAGAAGGCGTGGCCTGAGCGCTCGGCGGCGTGCCGCTCGAGCGCGATCTGAAGCAGCCGGTCGCACGCCTCCGGCCACGGCACGCCCGCGGCCTCCCACAGCTTCGGGAACGCGGACGTCGGCGTCATCCCCGGCAGCGTGTTGAGCTCGTTGACCAGCACGCGGCCGTCCTCCACGAAGAAATCCACCCGCGCGAGCCCGGCGCAGCCCACGCGCAGGAACGTGTCGACCGCCAGCCGCCGCACCTCCTCCACGGCGCCGCCCGGGATCCCGGCGGGGACGCGCAGCTCGACGCCGCCCTCCGAGTACTTCGCCTCGTAGTCGTACCACTCGGCCCCGCGCAGCAGGACGACCTCGCCCGGCACCGATGCCTCCGCGTCGTACAGCCCCATCACCGCGCACTCGACCTCGGTGCCCGCGCTGAACGCCTCGACGATCACGAGCGGGTCGTGGCCGAACGCGCCGTCGAGCGCCGCGTCCAGCTCCTCCGCCGAGCGCACCTTGGCGATCCCGACCGACGAGCCCAGCCGCGCCGGCTTGACGAACAGCGGCAACCCGAGCGCCGCGAGCTCGGCGCGGACCGCGTCCGGCTGCGCGCGCCAGCGCGCCTCGCGCACCCCCGCGTACGCGACCTGCGGCACGCCCGCCGCCGCCAGCACGTCCTTGAACACGATCTTGTCCATGCACAGGGAGGAGGCGAGCACGCCGGCGCCGACGTACGGCACGTCGAGCAGCTCGAGCAGCCCCTGCACCGTCCCGTCCTCCCCGAACGGCCCGTGCAGCACGGGGAACGCGACGTCGGCGCCGAGCAGCCCGCCGCCAAGGACGAGCGCCGGCTCCCCCCCGTCCGGCCCACGCCAGCCGCCCGCGCGCTCGAGCAGGACCGGGACCACCTCGTGGCCGCCCGCGGCCAGGCCGCCGGCCACCGCCTCGGCCGAGGCGAGCGACACGTCGTGCTCGGACGACCGCCCGCCCTGCAGGACCGCGACCCTCACGGCGCGACCGTCGGCGTCGGCGTCGGCGTCGGGGTCGGCGTCAGCTCGGGAGTCGCCGGCTCGAAGCGACCGACGGTGATCGTCACGGTCGAGCCCTTCGGTCGCGGCGTGTCCAGGCTCGGGTCCTGGTCGACCACGATCCCGTGCTGATCGGGGGTATCCACCGGCGTTTCCTCCGTCTTCACCTTGAATCCCGCGTCCCTCAACGCACGCACGGCGTCGTCCTCCGGCAGGTCGATCACGCCCGGCACCGGCACGTCCGCCGGCGCCTTCGCGACGACGAGCGACACGGTCTTGCCCTTGGCGAGCTGCGACCCGGCGCCGGGATCCTGCCGCAGCACCGTCCCGGGTTCGGCGTCGGCCGACTCCTCCTCCTTCGCCGACGTCTGCAGCCCGGCGTCCTGGAGCGTGCGCTCCGCCTCGTCGCGCGGGCGGCCGACCACGTCGGGCACCGCGACGTTCTCCGGCCCGCGCGACACGACCAGCGTCACCGTCGTGCCCTTGCGCGCGACCGAGCCCTCCGGCGGCGACGTCTCGATCACGCGGCCGGACTTCACGGTGTCGGAGAACTCGCGCCGCTCGTCGGACTTGAAGCCGCCCTGGCGCAGCGCGGTGGCCGCCTCCTCGGCGGTCATCCCCTGCACGAGCGGCACCGGCGCCTCCCCCGGTCCGCTCGACACGGTGATCGTGACGACCGAGCCCTCGTCGGCCTGCGAGCCCGGATCGGGGCGCTGGCCGGCCACGCGGTCCTCCGGCACCGTGTCGGACTGGATCGGGACGACGTCGACCTCGAAGCCGGCGCCCTGGAGGATCTGCGCGGCGCTGCCGGACTTCTTGCCGACCACGTTCGGCACCTTCTTCTGCGCCGGCGTCAGCACCGCCCATGCGCCGATCGCGAGCGCCAGGAGCGCGAGCACGACGAGCGCGGTCAGCGCGATCCGGCGCCAGTTGCGCCGGTCCTCGTCCTCCAGTGCGGCGACGGGATCCTCCAGCTCCACGTAGCTGCCGGCCGCCGCCGACTCGAGCGCGGCGGCGAATGCATCCGCGTCCTGGAAGCGCTCGCCGCGCTCCTTGCGCAGCGACCGCATCACGACCATGTCCAGCGCCGGCGGCACCGCCGGGTTGCGCAGCCGCGCCGGCACCGGCTCCTCGGAGACCTGCTTGAGCGCGATCGTGACCGGCGAGTCCGCGTCGAACGGCGGCGCGCCGGTCAGCAGCTCGTAGAGCACCACGCCGATCGAGTAGAGGTCGGAGCGCGCGTCGACCGGCTGCCCCTGGGCCTGCTCGGGCGAGAGGTACTGCGCGGTGCCCATGATCGAGCCGGTCTCGGTCATGTCGGACGCGCCTGCGCGCGCGATCCCGAAGTCGGTGACCTTCGCGCGCCCCTCCTCGTCGACGATCACGTTGTGCGGCTTGATGTCGCGATGCACGACGCCGCGCCGGTGGGCGAAGCGCGCGGCCCGGAGGATCTGGAGCACGATGTCGACCGCCAGCGCGGGATCGAGCGCGCCGTGGTCGCGCACCACCTGCTTGAGGTTGCGGCCCTCCAGCAGCTCCATCGCGATGTAGTACGTGCCGTCCCACGCGCCGCGGTCGAACACCTGCACGATGTTCGGGTGGTTGAGACCGGCGGCGCTCGACGCCTCGCGGCGGAAGCGCTCGACGAACTCCGGGTCCTCCGCGAAGCGGCGGTGGAGGAGCTTGAGCGCCACGCGGCGGCCGAGCTGGGTGTCCTCCGCCTCGTAGACGTCGGCCATCCCGCCGGAGCCGAGCCGGCCGATGATCCGGTAGCGGCCGTCGATCATCGTGTCGGGCGCGATCCCCTGCATCACTGCCCCAGCGCCTCCAGGACGCGCTTGGCGATCGGCGCGGCGGTGACGCCGCCGGTACCCCCCTGGTAGCTCTCGAGCGTGATCGCGACCGCCACCTCGGGCGTGAAGCACATGAACCACGGCTGGTTCAGGCCGGTGTTGTTGAGTTCGGCGGTGCCGGTCTTCCCGGCGACCTCGACGCCCTCGAGCGCCGCCGCGGTGCCGGTGCCCTCGCGCACGACCTGCTTCATCATCACCGTCAGGTCGCGCGCGGTCTGGAGCGAGATCACCTGCTCGGCTTCGTCAGGCTTGACCTCCTCGACCGTGCGCCCGTCGGGGTCGACGGCCTTGGCCATGATGTGCGGCTTCAAGCGGACGCCGCCGTTGCCGATCGTCTGCGCGACCGACGCCATCTGCAGCGGCGTCGCGAACAGGTCGCCCTGGCCGATCGCGACGCGCCCCACGTCGACCCGGTCGGACGTCATCGGGACGAGGTCGCCGTCCTTGCGCACGCCGGACGCCGTCATCTGCCGATCGGGATAGTCGAGCGGCGGCTCCGCGTAGAAGCCGAAGCGCTCCATGTAGCGCTGCATCGTGCGCCCGCCCAGCTTCTCGCCGACCTCCGCCCAGACGGTGTTGACGGAGTTCGTGAGCGCGAACGTCAGGTCGATGTCGCCGAACGACTCGCCGCCGAAGTTGTTGAGCGGGACGCCCGAGATCTCCTTGCCGTTCTCGCCGCTCACCCGCGAGTCCGGCCGATAGCGCCCGCTGTCGAGCGCCGCCGCGGCGGTCACGACCTTCATCGTCGAGCCGGGCGGGTAGCCGTTCTGCGTGGCGCGGTTGACCAGCGGCGCGTTCGCCTCGTCGCGGTTGAGCCGCCGGAACGTCGCCGCGTCGCCGAGCCCGTTCGGGTCGTAGCTCGGGTCCGACGCCATCGCCAGCACGCCGCCCGTCTTGACGTCGAGCGCGACGAGCGCGCCCTTGTGGCCCGAGGCGCGCAGCGCGTCGACCGCGGCCTGCTGCGCCTCGGTGTTGAGCGTCGTGCGCACGTCGTCGCCCTCGTTGGAGCGGCCGAGGATCGACTCCAGCGCGGTCACCAGCTCGGTGCGCCGGCCGGTCAGCTCGTCATTGCGCGAGCGCTCCAGCCCCGCCCGGCCGATCGTCGTGTACGAGTAGCCGATCGCATGGGCGAACAGGTCGCCGCTCGGGTAGCGGCGGTCGAAGATGTCGCCGGGCCGCTGGATCGCGCGCGCCAGCACCGTGCCGTCGGCGGAGCGGATCGTGCCGCGGCGGATCTTCTGCTCCTCCAGCAGCTCGCGCCGGTTGAGCGCGTTGTCGCGCAGCGCCTCGGCCTCGAACACGGTCCAGCGCGACGTGAACGCGATCAGCACGCCGAACAGCAGCACGACGAGGCCGTACAGGCGCAGCACGGGCGCGTTCATCGCACCGGCCTCCGGGCCTGGTCGGAGATCAGCAGCAGCAGCGCGAGCAGCACGAAGTTCGCCACGATCGACGAGCCGCCGTAGGACACGAACGGCAGCGTCACGCCGGTCAGCGGGATCACCTTCGTCACGCCGCCGACGATCACGAACACCTGCAGCGCGAACACCGCGGTGAGCCCGGCGGCGAGCAGCTTCGCGAACGAGTCGCGCGCGAGCATCGCGATCTTGAACCCCCGCTCGACCACCATCAGGTAGACGAGCAGCAGGCCGCACGCGCCGGCCAGCCCGAGCTCGTTCGTGATCACCGCGTAGATCAGGTCGGTCTGCGGCGCGGGCAGGATCGGGCTGCCGTTGGGCTGCGTGATCAGCGCCTGGCCGAAGCCGGTGCCGAACAGCCCGCCGTCGGCCTGCGCGAACAGCGACTGCGCGATCTGGTACGACCCGCCGGGCGTGTCGTACAGCACGCGGTCGAACGGGTCGCGCCACGTGTCGATCCGGTTCTGGATGTGCCCGACCGTGTTGGCGAAGAACCACGCGCCGATCGCGAACAGGCCGAGCCCCATCGCGACGAACGAGAACCGGTTCGTCGCCACGTACAGCAGCGCGAGGAAGCCGCCGAAGAACATCAGCGAGGAGCCGAGGTCGCGGATGAACACGAGCATCACCATCGCCGCGCCCCACACCACGAGCAGCGGCCCGAAGTGCTTGAGCGGCGGGATCGTCACGCCCGCGATCCGGCGCGAGCCCTGCACGAGCAGCTGGCGCGTGTCCCGTAGGTACGCGGCGAGGAAGATGACGATCGCGATCTTCCCGAACTCCGCCGGCTGGAACGAGATCGGCCCGATCCCGACGCCGAGGTAGGCCCCGTTGACCTGCTGTCCGATCCCCGGCACGCGCGGCAGCAGCAGCAGGAGCAGCCCGGCCGCGGCGACCGTGTACCGGTAGCGCTCGAGCACGCGGAAGTCGCGCACGAACACGATCGTGGCGGCGAACAGCACGAGCCCGACCACGAACCACTGCGCCTGCTCGCGCGCCAGCGTCTCGTCGATCCGGTAGATCACGACGAGCCCGAAGCACGCCAGCACCGCGACCAGCGGGAACAGGTACGGATCGGCGTACGGCAGCGTCGCGCGGATCACGACGTGCCCGCACAGGCACAGCCCGAGGAAGGCGGCGCCGTAGGTGAGCGAGACGTCGGACAGCTCCGCCGACTGCTGGACGAAGATCGCGGCGAAGCCGGCGGTGAGCAGGAGCGAGGCGGGGACGAGCGCGAGCAGCTCGCGATTGCGAGCGCTCACTCGACCTGGCCTTTCTCCAGCCGGATCACGAGGTCCTCCGCGTCATCGCGCGACCGCAACCGGTGGTCGGTGAAGCGCGCGCGCCGGTCCGCCGGGACGTCGGCGAGCGGCACGCCGGACTCGTAGTACGTGTCGTAGAGGGCGACTCCGAACGGGAGCTCGTACGGCAGGCCGCGGAAGATCGTGACGCTGCGGCCGGGGTCAGGGTCGGTGCCGACGAAGTAGACCGCGCGGGTCGCGAGCCAGGCGCCGACCAGCAGCGGCACGACGACGGCGAGCATCAGCAGCATCGTGCCGCCGGAGCGCTTGCGGCGGCGGCGCTTGGTCTTGCGTGGCGGCGGTGCGGTGCGCTCGGGCGGT
>DATHJG010000051.1:0-13216 GCA_035489875.1 Solirubrobacteraceae bacterium
GGCCGTGGCGCGACGCTGACCGAGTCCGCGATCTTCTTCGAGGAGTTGGGCCGCGCCCGCGCGCCGCTCCCGGCGAACGTGCTCGGCCTGCTGCTCGGCGGCCCGACGCTGATGGTGTGGGGCACAGAGGAGCAGAAGGACCGCTTCCTCGGCCCGATCCTGTCGGCCGAGGAGATCTGGTGCCAGGGGTTCTCCGAGCCGGAGGCGGGCTCCGACCTCGCCGCGCTCAAGACGCGCGCGGAGTGGAACGGCGACGGCTGGGTCGTCACGGGCCAGAAGGTCTGGACCAGCGGCGCGCAGCACGCGCGGTGGTGCATGCTCGTCGCGCGCACCGACGCCGACGCGGCGAAGCACAAGGGCCTCACGTACTTCCTCATGGACATGGAGCAGCCGGAGGTCCAGGTCCGCCCGCTGCGGCAGATCACGGGCGGGTCGGAGTTCAACGAGCTGTTCATCGAGGGCGCCCGGATCCCGGACGAGCACGTGGTCGGCGGCGTCGGCAACGGCTGGAAGGTGGCGCTCACGACGCTGATGAACGAGCGCGCCGGGCTCGCGTTCTTCCTCCAGGTGAGGATGCGCGGGCTGCTCGACGACCTGATCGCGGAGGCCGCGGCGCGCGGGCTGCTCGACGACGACGTGGTGGCCGACCGGCTCGGCGCGCTGCACGTCAAGGCCGAGATCCTGCGGCTCACTGCGTACCGCGGGCTGACCGCGATCGAGAAGTACGGCCAGCCCGGCCCGGAGGGGTCGCTGACCAAGTGGATGTGGTCGGAGGCGAACCAGGAGCTGGCCCAGCTCGCGGTCGAGCTGCTGGGCCCGGAGGCGCTCGTCGCCGGCTCGCGCTGGGGCTACGAGCTGCTGCGCGCCCGCGGCAACTCGATCGAGGGTGGGACGACCGAGATCCTCAAGAACATCGTCGCCGAGCGCGTGCTCGGCCTGCCGCGGGTGCGCTGATGAACTTCGACCTCAGCGAGGACCAGCGCACGATCAAGGCGACGGCGCGCGAGCTGCTGGCCAGCCGGTCGCCGTTCGAGCGGGTGCGGGAGGCGGCCGAGGCGCAGCGCTACGACGACGCGCTGTGGCGGGAGTTGTGCGCGCTCGGCTGGCCGGGCATCGCCGTGGGGGAGGAGCACGGCGGCCAGGGGCTGGGCGCCGTCGAGCTCGCGGTGCTGCTCGAGGAGCTGGGCTACGCGGTGGCCGCGACGCCGCTGCTCGGGAGCGCGCTCGCCGCGCTGGCGATCCAGCACGCGGGCAGCGACGAGCAGCGCGCCCGCTGGCTGCCCGCGCTGGCGTCCGGCGACGCGGCCGGCGCGTTCGGCCGCGCCGACCTGGTCGCGGACGCGCAGGACGCGGACGTGATCGTGGTGGTCGAGGACGCGCGCGCGGCGCCGACGCACGGCGCCGAGCCGCGTGCGGGCGGCGATGATCGCCGCGGGGCCTCGCCGACCGCGCGGCTCATCGCCCGCGCGGACGCCGACGTCGAGCCGATCGACTCGATCGACCCCACGCGACGGTACGCGCGGGTGCGCGGCGACGGGCCGGCGCTCGGCGGCGACGTCCCGGCGGCGCTCGACCGCGCGGCCGCCGCGGTGGCCGGCGAGCTCGTCGGCGTCTGCCAGCGGGCGCTCGACATGACCGTCGCCTACGTCAAGGAGCGCAAGCAGTTCGGCGTCCCGGTCGGCGCGTTCCAGGCGGTCGGGCACCGCTGCGCGCAGATGCTCTTGCACACCGAGGGCGCCCGCTCGACCGCGTACTTCGCCGCCTGGGCGGCCGACGCCGCGCCGGACCGGCTCGCCGAGGCCGCCGGCCTCGCGCGCGCGACGGCGGGCGACGCCGGCCGCGAGGTGACCGCGTCGGCGATCCAGGCGCACGGCGGCATCGGGTTCACGTGGGAGGCCGACGTGCACTGGCTCTACAAGCGCGCGCAGCTCGACGCGGCGCTGCTGGGCAGCGCGACGTCCGCCCGGATCGCGCTCGCGCGGTTGGTCGCGGCCCGGTACTAGGAGATGGCCGGCCCGTCGCCCGACGGGTCGGCGATGCCCTCCTCGAGGAACGCGTACCGGCCCTCGAGCACGCGCTGGGCGAGCGCGTAGTTGTCGACGTCGTCGTTGCTCCACAGCGCGCCGAACAGGTCGCCGACGCGCCGCCGCGCATGCTTGCAGAACAGATCCGCGAGCTCCGCGGCCTCGGCCGCCTGCGCGGGACGCTCGTCGCGGATCGTCGTCGCGTAGACCACCGCGGACGACATCGCGAACAGCTCGGCGCCGATGTCGACGATCCGCCCCAGCACCGCCTGGCGCTTCTCCAGCTTCGCCTGCCAGCGACCCATCGCATAGAACGTCGAGCGGGCGAGCTTGCGCGAGCTGCGCTCGACGAACCGCAGATGCCCCGCCAGCTCGCCGAACTCCTCGTACGCGCCAGGCTTCTGGCCCTCGCCGACCGCGAGCTGCGGCAGCCACTTCGCGTAGAAGCGCCCGGCCTGCATGGCCACGCGCGCCTTCTCCCGGAGGTCGCCGTCGCCGTCGAGGATCGCCCCCGCGACCTCGAGGTGCGTGTCGACTGCCTCGCGCGCGATCAGCAGGTGCATGATCTCGGTCGAGCCCTCGAAGATCCGGTTGATGCGCATGTCGCGCAGCGCCTGCTCGACCGGCACCGGCTTCTCGCCGCGGGCCTTCAGCGACGCGGCGGTCTCGTACCCGCGTCCGCCGCGGACCTGCATCAGATCGTCGAGCACCCGCCAGCCCAGCTCGGAGCCGTAGAGCTTGGCGATCGCCGCCTCGATGCGGATGTCGTTGGACTTGTCGTCGGCGAGCCGGCTGGCGACGTCGAGCATCGCCTCCAGCCCGAACGCGGTCGCGGCGATGAACGCGACCTTCTGCGCGACCGCGTCGTGCTTCCCGACCGGCTGGCCCCACTGCACGCGCTGGGAGGCGAACTCGCGCGCGACCTTGGTCGCCCACTTCGCCTGGCCGACGCAGATCGCGGGCAGCGCGAGCCGGCCGGTGTTCAGCGTCGTGAGCGCGATCTTGAGGCACTGGCCCTCCTTCCCGATCACGTTCTCGCGGGGCACGAACACGTCGCGCAACCGCGTGACGGAGTTCTCGATCCCGCGCAGGCCCATGAACGCGTTGCGGTGCTCCACCGTCACGCCGGGGGTGTCGTACGGGAGGACGAACGCGGTGATGCCGCCGCGCCGGCCCTCCGCCTTCGGCACCTGCGCCATGACGACAACGATGTCGGCGATCGCGCCGTTGGTCGCCCACAGCTTCAACCCGTTGAGCGTGTAGCCCGAGCCGTCCTCGGTCGGGACGGCGGTGGCGCCGAGCCGGGCAGGGTCGGAGCCGACGTCCGGCTCGGTCAGCAGGAACGCGGAGATGTGGTCCTTCGTCACGAGCGGCAGCCACCTGCGCTTCTGCTCCTCGGAGCCGAACAGCATCAGCGGCTCGGCGACGCCGATCGACTGGTGCGCGGACAGCAGCGTCGAGAGCGCCCCGTGCCAGACGCCGACGAGCGCGAGCGCGCGGTTGTAGTAGACCTGCGAGAGCCCCAGCCCGCCGTACTCCTCGGGGACCTTCATGCCGAGCGCGCCGAGCGCCTTGAGCCCGTCGAGCACCCGCTCGGGGATCTTCGCGTCGCGCTCGATCTCGAGCGGGTCGACGTCGGTCTCGAGGAACGCGCGCAGCCGCGCGAGGAACTCCTCGCCCCGCTCGACCGCTGCCGCGTCGAGGCGCGGCTGAGGCGAGATGAGGTCGAGCCTGAAGTTGCCGAGGAACAGCTCCTTGCCGAAGCTGGGAAGCTTCCACTCGCGCTCGCGTGCCGCCTCCGCAACCTCGCGCGCCTGTCGTTCCGTCACCTCTGTTGACATGCTGTCGAGGGTACTCCGCTCACCATGACCGTCGTCACGCTTTCCGCCGCCTACGGCGCCGGCGGCAGCCAGCTCGGGCCGGCCGTCGCGCAGCGGCTCGGCGTTCCGTTCGTGGACCGCGCCATCCCGACCGGCGTCGCGGAGCGGCTCGCGGTCCCGCTGCGCGAGGCGGTCGAGCGCGACGAGGCGATCGGCGGCTGGTTCGCGCGGGCGCTGCTGTCGTTCGGCCAGGTCGGCCCGGTGCTGGCCGGCGCGACGCCGCCGGACGTGGCGCTGAACCCGGACGCGTACTGCGCGGCGACCGAGCAGGTGCTGCGCGAGCGTGCCGGCGGGGGCGCGGTGATCCTGGGGCGCGCGGGCGCGGTCGTCCTGCGCGACGACCCGCGCGCGCTCCACGTGCGGCTGACCGGCCCGCGCGACGCGCGGATCGAGCAGGCGATGGAGCTGGAGCGGATCGACCGCGCGACGGCGGAGCGCCGCGTCGAGGAGACCGACCACGCGCGCGAGGCCTACGTGCGCCACTTCTACCGCGTCGACGCGCGCGACGCGGCGCTGTATCACCTCGTGATCGATTCGACCGCGATCCCGCTGAGCGCCTGCGCCGACCTCGTCGTGGCGGCGGCGCGGGCGTGGAGCGGGTAGCGGCGCCTGCGCCGAACTCGTCGTGGCGGCGCGGGGGCGGAGCGGGGAGCGGCGCGCGCTACGCCGGAGCCGGCTCGCGCACCGGCGGCGGCGTCATCGCAGCGGCGCCGATCACGAGCGCGAACGCCGCGACGCGCACCGCGAGCGCCAGCGGCTCCTCCGGCAGCGGCTCGCCGAACACGGCCGGTCCGGCCACGATCGTGATCGCGTTCGCCGTCGTGCTCGTCAGCGCGATCACCGGCACGACCGGCCCGAGCTGCAGCGAGCGCGCCGAGACGAGCAACCCGACGAGCGAGAGCACCAGGATCACGAGCGCGAACGGATGCACGAGCACGCCGAGGCCGAGCTCGCCGGTCTTGCCGCTGAGCGCCTTGATCGTCACGTCCGAGCCCGCCCACAGCAGGCCGGCCGAGACGGCGAGCGCGAGCCCGCCGGCGCCCCTCAGCACGACCAGCGCGAGCCCGGCGACCGTCGCCAGCCCGACGTAGATGCCCAGCTCCCAGCCGCCGTAGTCGGCGTGCGCGGAGTCGCCGGCGCCCTCCAGCGTGGCGGCGAGGAACGCCAGCCCGCACGCCGTCAGCGCGACGCCGATCCACTCGCGCCGGCTGACCTCGTGCCCGAACACGCGGTCCGCGAGCACCGTGACGAGCACCAGCCCGCCGGCGATCACCGACTGCACGAGCGAGATCGGCGCGAGCGCGAGCGCCGCCACGTGGAAGCCCCACGACGTCGTCGCGACCACGCAGCCCAGCGTGTAGATCGGCGAGCGGAACAGCGCCACCGTGCTGGCGAGCGGGCGGCGCCACTCGACCGGCTCGGCGAGCACCGCTCCGCGCTCCTTGAGCAGGAAGCCGAACACCGACATGAACGCGGTGACGAGGGCCAGGAGCAGGCCGAGCTGGACGGTGAACGGCAAGGCAGAAGCGTACGAAGATAGGCTCACCGCCATGAACGCCTCACGGATGATCCTCCTGGCCCTCGTCGCGACGCTGGCGCTGCCGGCCGCCGCTCAGGCCGCGAAGCCCGAGCAGCAGTACTACGTGTCGCTCGGCGACTCCTACGCCTCCGGCTACCAGCCGACCGCCCCCGGCACGGGCGCCAACACGCGCAACGGCTTCGCCTACCAGGTGCCGAAGCTCGCCACGGCCCGCGGCTACCGCTACGAGCTCGTGAACTTCGGCTGCGGGGGAGAGACGACGGTCTCGCTGCTCCAGCGCAAGGAGCGGTGCAGCGGCGCCGTGCCCGACGGCCGTCAGTACGCCGGCCGGACGCAGATCGCCGCCGCCGAGCGCTTCCTGCGCGCCCATCGCGGCAAGGTCGGGCTGATCACCGTGTCGATCGGCGGCAACGACGTCACGAAGTGCACACGTGACGCCGACCCGGTCCCGTGCGTCGTCGCCGCCGTCACGGCGATCAACGAGAACGTCACGACGATCGCGCGGCGGCTGCGCGCGGCGGCCGGCAAGAACGTGCGGATCGTCGGCACCACGTACCCCGACGTGATCCTCGGCCAGTGGGTCGGCGAGAACGCCAACCAGGAGCTCGCGAAGCTCTCCGTCGGCGCGTTCAGGGACTTCATCAATCCCGCGCTGACCAAGGCCTACGCGGCGGCGGGCGGCAAGCTCGTCGACGTGACCGCCGCGTCCGGCGCGTACGGCTCGCTCGACGAGCTGGTCACGTTCCCGTCGGGCACGCTCGTCCCCAAGCCGGTCGCCGACGTCTGCCGGCTCACCTACTACTGCCAGTTCCGCGACATCCACGCGCGCACGAGCGGTTACAAGCTGATCGCGGACCTGGTCGTCGCGTCCCTGCCCCGGCGATGAGCGCCGCGGTCTACGAGCTACCCGAGGAGCACCAGGAGCTCCGCGCCACGATCCGCCGGCTCGCGCAGGAGCGGATCGCCCCGCGGGCGGCGGAGATCGACGCGACCGACGAGTACCCATGGGACATCCGCCACCTGCTCGCGGACCAGGACGTGCTCGCGCTGCCGTTCGAGCAGGAGCACGGCGGCACCGGCACGGGCACGCTGATGCTCCAGGTCGCGGTGGAGGAGCTGGCGAAGGCGTCGGCGGCGTGCGCGCTGATCCTGATGGTGCAGGAGCTGGGCACGCTGCCGATCCAGCGCTTCGGCTCGCCGGAGCTGCAGGAGCGCTTCCTGCCGCGCTGCGCGACCGGCGAGTGGTCGCCGGCGTTCTGCTTGTCCGAGCCCGACGCCGGCTCGGACCCGGCCGCGATGCGCACGAGCGCGGTCCGCGACGGCGACGAGTGGGTGATCAACGGGACGAAGAACTGGATCACGAACGCCGGCGTGGCCGACTTCTACGTCGTCTTCGCGGTCACCGACCGGAGCGCGCGGCGGTTCACCGCGTTCGTGGTGGAGTCCGACCGCCCCGGGTTCTCGGTGCCGAAGTTCGAGCACAAGCTCGGCATCCACGGCTCGCCGACCGGCCAGCCGGTGTTCGAGGACGTTCGCGTGCCGGCGGAGAACGTGATCGGCGAGGTCGGCCGCGGGCTCGGGGTCGCGCTCGGCACGCTCGAGCGCACTCGCCTGGGCGCCGCCGCGCAGGCGGTCGGGATCGCGCAGGGCGCGCTCGACTACGCCGTCGGCTACGCGAAGGAGCGGATCGCGTTCGGGAAGCCGATCATCGAGCTGCAGGGACTCCAGTTCAAGCTCGCCGACATGCAGACCAGGACCGCTGCCGCGCGCGAGCTGCTCTACAAGGCGTGCGCGCTCGCCGATCGCGACGACCCGCAGCTGGCGCTGTACTCGTCGATGGCGAAGCTGTTCGCGTCCGACGCCGCGATGGACGTGACCGTCGAGGCGGTCCAGGTGCTCGGCGGCTACGGCTACGTCACCGAGTACCCCGTCGAGCGGATGATGCGCGACGCCAAGATCACGCAGATCTACGAGGGCACGAACGAGATCCAGCGCGTCGTGATCGCGCGCCACCTGGCGCGTTAGAGCTCGAACCAGACGTGCGTGCGGCCCTCGTGCACGCCCCAGCGTGCCGCGAGCTCGCCGACGAGCCGGAGGCCCCAGCCGCCGTCCGGGCCGGGATCGGGCCGCACGACCGGCGTGCCGCCGCCCTCGTCGCAGACGGAGAAGCGGGCGTCGCCGCGCGAGATGTCGATGGTCAGCCGGATCTCGCCCGTGCCGTGCAGCACGGCGTTGGTCACGAGCTCGGAGATCAGCAGCACGGCGGTGTCGAGCCGGTCCCTGTCGAGGCCGTTCGCGTGCTCGCGCAGCAGCGCGCGCGCCCGGCCGGGCGCGCCGTGGTCCCGCGGGAGCGTGACGGTGAAGGGGGCGGTGTTCACCGCTCCGGCTCGATCGGGAGCCGATCGGTGACGCCGGCGGAGGCGAACAGGTTGCGCACCTGCTCAGAGCCGGGGGTGAGCGTGAAGCGCCACCCGCTCGTCCGGCTCGTCTCGGCCGCCTGCAGCACGACGCGCAGGCCGGAGGAGTCCATGAACGCGAGGCTGTCGAGGTCGAGCAGGACCGGCTCGCCGGCCGTCGACAGCACGTCGAGCCGCTCGGCCACGGTGTCGGCTGACGCGAGGTCGAGGTCGCCGCGCAGCCGCAGCACGAGCACGCCGTTGCGGCGGCCCTCCTCGATGCGGAACTCGTCGATCGCGTCGTCGTTCATGGGCCTGGACTGCGGGATCGTATCCACGGGGGGCGGACGGAACGTGGCCGCCGGCATCAGCACGGTGAAGCGCGCGCCGCCGCCGGGCGCGTCGGACGCCTCCACGCGGCCGTGATGCGCGGCGACGATCCCGGCGACGATCGCGAGCCCGAGGCCCGCGCCGGCCCTGCCGCGCTCGCGGCCCCCCTCGGCGCGCCAGAAGCGGTCGAACAGCGCCTCGGCGTCCGCGGTGGGGAGGCCGGGGCCGTGGTCGCGCACGTCGACGCGGACGTCGTCGGCGACGCGCGCGACGGTGACCTCCACCGGCGTGCCGGCGGGCGTGTGCACGATCGCGTTGCGCAGCAGGTTGGCGAGCACCTGGCGTAGTTGGTGCGCGTCGGCGAGCACGTAAGTGCCCGGCTCGGCGCCCAGCTCGAACGAGCGCTCCGGAGCGGTGGCGCGGGCGTCGTCGACGGCGTCGCGCGCGATCGCGGCGACGTCGACGCGGCGCCGGACCGGCTCGCGCTGCTCGTCGAGCCGCGCGAGCGCGAGCAGATCCTCGACCAGCACGCCCATCCGGGCCGCCTCGTCCTCGATCCGCCGCATCGCCTTCTCGACGTCGGCGGGATCGCTCGCCGCGCCCATCCGGTGCAGCTCCGCGTAGCCGCGGATCGCCGTGAGCGGCGTGCGCAGCTCGTGCGATGCGTCCGACAGGAAGCGACGCAGGCGGTCCTCCGACTGCTGGCGCTTGGCGAACGCGTCCTCGAGCCGGCCGAGCATCGCGTTGAGCGCCAGCCCGAGGCGCCCGACCTCGGTCCGTGGCGTGGCGGGGCTGATGCGGCGCGACAGGTCGCCGGCGGCGATGATGCCCGCGGTCGTGGCCATGCGGTCGAGCGGGCGCAGCCCGAGCCGGACGAGCCACGTGCCCACGGCGCCCAGCAGCAGCAGCACGCCGGCCATGACGAGGGCCTCGACGACGAGCAGGCGGTCGAGGGTCGCGTCAGCCCCGCTCAGCGGCACCGCGACGACGATCGTGGCTGAGCCGCCGCGCTCGGATTCCGCGAGCACGCGGTAGTGCAGGTCGTCGCCGTTCACGGACGGCACCGTCACCGGGCGGTCCAGCGGCAGCTCGGCGGGCAGCTTCGGCGCCGCGGGCGGGGTCTCGCCGTAGCCGATGACCTGCGGCCCTGCGATGACGGCGCCGCTCGCGTCGCGCAGCTCGCCGTACGTGCCGGGCGGCAGGTTCACGTCGCCGGGCGGCGGCCCGCCGCCGCGTGGCGGCTCGCCCAGCCCGCGGTCGCCGGAGAGCCGGTGATCCATGACGGCGACGGCGGCCTTCGCCTCCTGGTCGACGCGGGAGTACTGGAACGAGCGCTGCTCGGTGTAGGTGATCCCCGCGAGCGCCAGCATGCCCACGGCCGCCACGATCAGCAGCACGGCGATCAGCCGCGCGCGCAGGGACGCCATCACGCACGCGGCGCCCGCAGCGCGTAGCCCACCCCGCGCACGGTGTGGATCAGCGGCGGGCCGTGGGCGTCGAGCTTCTTGCGCAGGTAGCTCACATACGTCTCGAGCACGCGGGCGTCGCCGCCGAAGTCGTAGTCCCACACCTGGTTGAGGATCTGCTCGCGGGTGAGCACGCGGCGCGGGTTGAGCATCAGGTAGCGCAGCAGCCGGTACTCGGTCGCGGTGAGGTCGATCGGCGCGCCGGCGCGCGCGACCTCGCGCGTGTCGTCGTCGAGCTCGACGTCCTCGAACTCGAGCCGGTTGGAGTCCGGCGCCGCCTGCCCGGTGCGGCGCAGGACGGTGCGGATGCGCGCGATCAGCTCCTCCAGGCTGAACGGCTTGGTGACGTAGTCGTCGGCGCCGATCGTCAGCCCGCGGATCTTGTCCTCGGTCGCGTCGCGGGCGGTGAGGAAGATGATCGGGATCTCCGCGCGCCGCGCGCCCAGCCGGCGCGCGACCTCGAACCCCTCCATGTCGGGCAGCATGATGTCGAGCACCATGAGCTGCGGCTTGAACGCCACCGCGGCCGCGAGCGCCTGCTCACCGGTGCCGGCGCTCTCGACCTCGAAGCCCTGGAAGCGCAGGGCCATCGAGAGCACGTCGACGATGCTCGGTTCATCGTCGACCACGAGGATGCGGTGGGCTGCGGCCATCACCACCCATTGTCGACGGAAACCTGGGAGTTGTCTGAGAGCGCCGGACGGTTGAAGACCCAGGCGCGCAGCGCGACGAAACGGGTGATCGTCGCCGCGGTGCTGGCGGCGATCAGGACGGCCAGCTCGACGGCGCGCGGCGGGCTGGCGGCGATCCCGTGCAGCACCGCGAGCGCGCCGCTGGTCAGGCCGAGCGTGAGCACGAACACCGCCGCGCCGAGCACGTGCTGGCGCAGCAGGCCGGCGCGTCCGCGCAGGCCGAACGTGATCCGGCGGTTGGCCGCCGTGTTGCCGATCGCGGTCAGCGCGAGCGCGAGCGCGTTCGCCCCCTCGGCCCCGACCGGGCCGCGCAGTGCGAGGAAGAGCAGCGCGTAGGCGACCGTGCAGGCCACGCCGACGTACATGAAGCGTGCCACGCGAGACGCCGCGGCCAGGCGGGCGACGCCCTTGAGGTCCTCGATCGCGGTGCGGACGATGGCGACGCGCGAGTCCGGGTCGTCGATCCAGTCGACCGGCACCTCGTGGATGCGCAGCCCGCGGCGCTGGGCGAGCACGAGCAGCTCGGTGTCGAAGAACCAGCCGTCGTCGCGGACCGCGGGGAGCAGCTCGTCGAGCACGTCGCGCCGGACGGCCTTGAAGCCGCATTGCGCGTCGGAGAAGCGCGTGCGGAGCGCGGCGTGCAGGAGGCGGTTGTAGGACCGCGAGATGAGCTCGCGCTTGGGTCCGCGCACGACGCGGGCGCCGTGGGCGAGGCGCGTGCCGATCGCGAGGTCGGAGTGGCCGGAGAGCAGCGGCGCGACGAGCGGGAGCAGCCCGCGCAGGTCGGTCGCGAGGTCGACGTCCATGTAGCAGACGACGGGGGCGCGGCTGGCCGACCAGGCGGCGCGCAGCGCGCGCCCGCGGCCCTTGCGGTCGAGGCGCAGCAGCTCGACGCCGGGCAGCTCGCCGGCGAGGCGTGCGGCGACGACCGGCGTCGCATCGGTCGACGCGTTGTCGGCCACCACGATCCGCCACGAGAACGGGAACTCGTCGGTCAGGAAGCGGTGCAGGCGCCGGATGCTCCGCTCCAGCACCGCCTCCTCGTCGTAGACCGGGATGACGACGTCGATCTGCGGCGCCGGCACGATCGCGGCCCGGGCGTACGGGAGGGAGGCGGGAGCTGACATTCCTCCGAGCCTGGGCGGAGGGCATGGGAGGACCGTGGGAGGTGCCTGAGAGACGCCTGAGATCCTGCTAGCCGGGTTCGACGACGTCATGCGAACCGTCGTCGTGCACGATCACTCCGCCGTGGGGGAGCCAGGCGCGCGCTTGGGCCGGGCCGCTCAGCAGCGCCGCCTTGGCGAGCGCCTCCGCCTCGAGCGCGGTGGGCGCCAGGGCGGTCGCCTGGACGATGCCGGTGAACGCGGGCGCGCCCGTGGCGGGGTCGAGCAGGTGGTGTGCGGGGCGGCCGGACGCGTCGAGCCAGCTCCGGCGGGTGATGCCGCTCGTGGCGGCCGCGCCGGCGACGAGCGCGAACGTGTGCAGCACCGTGTCGCCGAACGGGCTCGCGACGCGGACCGGGCGCGGCTCCGTGCCGCCGAACCGGACGTCGCCGGCGCAGTTGACGACGAACGAGGGATGGGCGGCGAGCTCGTCCGCGAGCAGGTCGGCGAACAGCCCCTTGGCGAGCCCGCCGCTGTCGAGCGCGACGCCGGGCGGGCGCCGCACGACCCCGGCTGCGGGGTCGCCGCCGACGTGGCGCCAGCGGGCGTGCGGCGACGGTCCGGCGGGCCGTCGCCGCGGCGCGAACCGCAGCGCCAGCGCGAGCGGCAGCGGCGCGCCGCGGCGGGGACCCGCGGCCGCGCTCGCGTAGCCGGCCGCGGCGATCTCGCGCGCGAGCGTGCCGTCGACCAGGCCGCCGGTGCGCGCGCCCGCCGCGGCGACGGCCTCGGCGAGCGCGATCATCGTCGCGCTGGCCGGCACCGCCCCGCGCGGATCCGCGTTCAGGCGCGAGAGCTCGCTGTCCGGCGTGAAGCGCGTGAACTGGTCGTGCCACGCGAGCAGGCGCCGGCGGGCGCGCGCCGCCGCCGCCTCGCCGTCCTCGCCGGCGACCCGCACCTCGCACGTCCCGCCGAAGCAGGCGAACCGCTCCACCCCCTCGCGACTCATGGCACGGCGGCCCGCGGCGGCGGGCCAGACCAGCGCGCGGCGAGCAGCCCGCCCGCGGGCAATGCCGCCGCCGCGGCCGCGATCAGGAACCATGCGGTGCCGGCGTCCGTTCCCTCGAACAGCCCGTGCAGCACCCCGAGCAGCCACGCGAGCGCGGTGAAGCGGTGCAGCGTGCGCCAGCGCGCGACGCCGATTCGCGCGCGTGCGTAGTAGGACAGGCCGAGCACGATCAGCATCCAGCCGGCGACGATCCCGGCGGTCGTCCACACGCGGTGGTAGCCGCTGACGAACGGGATCGTGACGTCCGCGAGGCTTGGGCTGAGGAAGCCGTCGCCCAGCAGGACGCCGGCGTGGACGACGATCGCCGCGATCGTCGCCAGCGACAGCGCCTCGTGCGTGACCCGGAGCTGGGCGGTGCGGCCGGCGACGAACCGCCCGCCCATCAGGAGGCCGAGCGTGACCGCGGCGCTCGACGCGAGCAGCGCGACGACGCCCGCGGCTCGGCTCGTGATCCAGAAGATGTGCGTGGGATCCACGGCTCAGGACTGCGCGGTCGTGACGGCGGCGGGCGAGTCGCCGGAGGACGCCGAGCCGAGGTCGGACGATGAGGACGCCGTGCCGTCCGACGCCGACGACGTCGTGCCGCCGAGCGTCGACGCGCTCGTCGTCGTCCCCATCGAGCCGTCGAACGCGATCACGCCCCACGCGAGCACGAACGTGGCCAGCGTCCCGACGATCACACGGCGCCGGATCATCGCCATTCGCCGCGCGCGAGCGGC
>DATHJG010000052.1:0-10812 GCA_035489875.1 Solirubrobacteraceae bacterium
CGACGGCCTGACCATCGAGATCCTCCCGGTGGCCGAGGCCACCCGGTACACCCTGGAGCGAACCAAGCGGGGCGAGGACACGATCTCCGTCACCGGCAACGTCCTGCGCGACTACCTCACCGACCTGTTCCCGATCCTCGAGCTCGGCACGAGCGCGAAGATGCTCTCGATCGTGCCGCTGATGAACGGCGGCGGGCTGTTCGAGACGGGGGCCGGCGGCTCGGCGCCGAAGCACGTCCAGCAGCTGCTGAAGGAGAACCACCTGCGCTGGGACTCGCTCGGCGAGTTCCTCGCGCTGGCCGTGTCGCTCGAGCATCTCGCCGGCAAGGCGGACAACCCGCGCGCGGCGGTGCTGGCGCGGACGCTCGACGCGGCGACGGGCACGCTGCTGGAGAACGGGAGGTCCCCGTCGCGCAGGGTCGGCGAGCTCGACAACCGCGGCAGCCACTTCTACCTCGCGCTCTACTGGGCGCAGGCGCTGGCCGCGCAGGCCGACGACCCCGAGCTGGCGCGCGAGTTCGCCCCGCTCGCAGAGCGGCTCGCCGCCTCCGAGGAGGCGATCGTCGCCGAGCTCGACCGCGCCCAGGGCGGGCCGGTCGACCTCGGCGGCTACTACGTCGTCGACCGCGACAAGGCGACCGCGGCTATGCGACCTAGCGCCACGTTGAACAAGGCGATTGAGTGGTTTCGTCCTCCCGTCATCGCCTGACCGCCGCGTGGGCTCACGCCGTGATGGCGGGCAGGCGCTGACGTCCGGCCGACGTTACTCGTCCTACCGTCATCGCCTGACCGCGGTGGCGGCGCAAACCGCCGTGGCGGGCAGGCGCTGACGTTCGGACGACGTTAGTCGGCCTTGGCGTGCCATCCTCGACCTGACTTGACCACGTCCCCGTTCTTCGCGAGGTCGGGCATGACGCGGTAGAGGTAGTTCTGCTTGATGCCCATCGCCTCGGCCAGCTCGGGGATCGTGATGCCCGGGCGGGCGCGGACCAGCTCGAGCGCCTGGATCGCGCGCGTGCCGGATCCCTTCGGGCGCCCGCGCCGGCCGCTCGATCCGCCGCGGTTGCGGCGCGCCGCGGGGGGCGACGCGGACGCGGCGCGCGCCGGCTTGCTCTCCACCCCGGCCAGGGCGCGCTCGGCGGCCTCCAGACGCTGGTACTCGTCCACCTGCGGCTTCAGCTCCTTGAGCCGTGCCTGGATCTCCTTGCGCTTCTCTTCGAGGAAGTCTGCCAACTGTTCCGCCCTTCTCACCGTAAGTCGATTGATGACGGCACCTTACTGTTACGGTCAGTCTCGCGTGAGATTTCCTTGTCAGGCATGGCACTGTTCAAGGCCATGGACGACCTCGTCGAGCATGTCGTCGCCCTCCCGGGGCGCGAGCTGGCGCTGCTCGCGCCGCGCGACTCCGACGCGCTGCTCAGCCAGGAGGCGTACGAGCGCGAGGAGTTCCTGCCCTACTGGGCGGAGCTGTGGCCGAGCGCGCTGGCGCTCGCGCGCGCCGTCGCGCGCCGCCCGCTCACCGGCCGGCGCGTGATCGAGCTCGGTTGCGGCCTCGGCCTGCCGTCGCTCGCCGCCGCGCTGGCCGGCGGCCGCGTGCTCGCCACCGACTGGTCGCCGGACTCGGTCGCGATGACCGCCCGCAACGCGGAGCGCAACGACGTCGAGCTGTCCACCGCGGTCTACCGCTGGGACGCGCCGCCCGAGCCGCTGGGCCCGCCGTGGCCGCTCGTGCTCGCGTCCGACGTCCTCTACGAGGCGCGCAACGGCGACGCGCTCGTCGGGCTGCTTCCGCGCCTGACCGCCGCGTCCGGCGAGGTCTGGCTCGCCGACCCGGGCCGGGCGCCCGCCGCGCGCTTCCTCGAGGCCGCGGCGACGAGCTGGCGGATCGACGCGATCCCGCATGACGGTCCGGCGCACGTGACGGTCCACCGCCTCAAGCCGCACCTGAAGGGGGTCTGACCCGTCTACTTCCGCTCGAGGAACGCCTTGAGCCGCGTGAGCGAGCGGCTCGCCTCGCGCTCGGCGGTGTGCGCGACGAGCACGCGGCCCGCCATGCGGCCGAGGAAGCCGCCCGGCTGCGAGTACTCGTTGACGTAGTCGAAGCGCGTCTTCCGGCCGCCGTCGAGCGCCGTGAGCGCGTCGACGATGCGGGCGTGCGAGCCGGCCGGGCCCCGTCCCTCCCAGATCGCGCGGTGGGGCGGGTCGAGCTCGGCCAGCGACCAGGAGACCTTGAAGCTGGCGCGATGCAGCGCGAGCGTCTGCTCGACCCGGAAGCCGGGCCGCAACGCGCCCTCGTCGAGGCGACCGAGCTTGCGGTGGATCGTCACCCACTCGTCGAAGTGGTGCGGGTCCATGATCACGTCCCAGACGCGCTGAGGCGGGACGGCGATGTCGATCGACGCGGTCACCGCGGTCACCGCGCCGCCAGCTCCTCGGTGCGCTCCCACTCGCGCAGCGCGCGCTCGACCGCCGCGTCGAACGCGTGCAGGTGGACCCCGAACGCCCCGGCGGCGTCGCCGTCGCGCGGCAGCAGGTCGTGCTCGAGCGACTCCATCAGCGGTCCGATCAACGCGGGGTCCTCGCCCGCGATCGCCGCGGCGACGACGGAGGCGACCGGCGTGAGCGAGAAGCCGAGCCCCAGCGCGGGCCGGCGGACCATCATCGCGTCGGAGATGCGGGCGATCATGTCGGCGTAGGTCATCACGTCGGGCCCGCCGATGTCCCACGAACGTCCGGTGACGGACGCGGGCGCCGTCGCGGCGCGGGCGAGGTAGTCCAGCACGTCGCGCCCGTCGATCGGCGCGGTCCGGTTGCTCCGCCAGGCCGGCAGCGCCATCACGGGCAGGCGCTCGATCAGGCGGACGAGGAAGCGGAACGAGCGCGAGCGCGCGCCGATCACGATCGACGCACGCAGCGCGATCCCCTCCGGCACCGCGCCGAGCAGCGTCCGCTCGACCGCCAGGCGCGAGCCAAGGTGGCGCGAGAGCGGCGCGCCGGCCGGGACCAGGCCACCCAGGTAGACGACGCGCGGCAGCCCGGCGGACTCGGCCGCGGCGGCGAACGCGGTGGCCGACGCAAGCTCGCGCTCCGCGAACGCGCCGTCGACCGGGCCTTCCATGGAATGGATGAGGTAGTACGCGACGTCGATCCCGTCGAGCGCGGCCTCCAGCCCGGCGCCGGTCGTCACGTCGCCGAGCACGAGCTCGTCGACCGGCACGGTCACCCGCGCCGCGGAGCGGGCGAAGCCGCGCACGTGGTGCCGGCCGGCGCGCAGCCGCCCGGCCAGCTCCGCGCCGACGTAGCCCGAGACGCCGGTGACGAGGGTCCGCATACGCCACCGAGGGTAGGAGGGCGTCTCGAAACGCCCGGACAGAGCGGGGTCGATCTCTCGCTACCAGGGCGAAACGGCAGGGTTTCCGGCCTGTTTGCGGGAACGACACGCGAAGCGTGCGATTTGCGGCTTTCGGCATTGCACGCCCCTGCCCCGATCCGCTTTGCTCCCTCTCGTCCTGTGACGAAATCGTGAAGGGGGATCGCCGAAGGTGTCGGGCAAGAAGGTCGCGAAGGTCAGCTGCGAGGACTGCTTCTTCAAGCGGAACCTGTTGTGCGCGCTGGACTGCGACGCGCCATGTCCGACGTTCCGGCCCGACCACCCGGACGGGCTGCGGCCGCCGCAGCAGATGCGCTTCGTCTTCCGCCAGGAGCGCCGGCGCCAGGTCGCCTGGGCGCTCCCGACCGCGCAGGAGCAGGCCGCGCTGCACGCGTAGGTTTGGCGCTAGGGTCCAGGGCGAGGTGAGGATCACTGTCCTGGGCAAGTCGCCCTCATGGCAGGACGCCGGCGGCGCCTGCTCCGGCTATCTGGTGGAGGAGCAAGGGTGCCGCCTGCTGCTCGACTGCGGCAACGGGGTCTTCGCCAAGCTGCGCCGGTTCGTGGACTACGTGGACGTCGACGCGGTCGTCCTCTCCCACCTGCACGCCGACCACTTCCTCGACCTCGTCCCGTTCTCCTACGCGCTCACCTACGCGCCGCGCCAGCAGCCGGTGCCGGTGGACAGATGGCCGGGGACCGACGATCCCGCCCGCCCGGCGCTGCACGCCCCGCCGGGCGCGCGCGACTGCTTCCGCCGCGTCGTCGGCGCGTGGGGTAGCGAGGACCTGATCGAGAACGCGTTCGACCTGCGCGAGTACGAGCCGTCCGAGGTCCTGCACGTCGGCCCGCTCACGCTGCGCTTCCAGCCCGTGCCGCACTTCGTGCCGGCCAACGCGATCGAGATCACGTCGGCGGCCGCAGGCGGCCGGCGGTTCACGTTCGGAGCCGACTGCTCGCCCTCGGAGGAGCTGTGCGCGTTCGCCGCCGACACCGACCTGCTGCTGATCGAGGCGACGCTCCCGCGCCCCGAGCGCGCCGGTCCGCGCGGGCATCTGACGGCGGCCGAGGCGGGCGAGCATGGCCGCAAGGCCGCTGCGCGGCGGCTCGTCCTGACCCACTTCTCCGACGAGCTGGACGCCGCCCGGGCCGAGGCGGAGGCGGAGCGGACGTTCGGCGGGCCGGTCGAGATCGCGCGCGAGGGCGCCGTCTACGAGGTCTGAGCGTCCGCCGCTCCAGCCCGCCGCGTGAACAGCCGATAACAGGAGCGCAGGCGGTTCCCGACCCATCCCCACACAATGAACACCTCGGAGGCAGCGACCACGGACGGCGTGCGGCTCTTGTCGCATCGTCCCTCCGTGCTCTACAAGGTGGAGCACCTCGCCACCGAGCCGCCCGAGGGCGACATCGCGGTCGAAGGGCTCAAGCTCGCCGGTCCCGGGTGGGCCGACCGCCTCAAGACGCTGTTCCAGTCGCTCTCGCAGTCGGAGCGCGCGTGCCTGTTCGCCGTGCGGCTGGCCGACGAGCAGGCGCTGCCGCTGCCGGCCGAGACGCTGCTCGACCGCGCGCGCACCGACTGGTTCCCCGAGTTCCTGTCGCACGGGCTGATGCGCCCGCACTTCCAGCCGATCGTCGAGATCGCCACCGGCCGCTCGTTCGGCCGCGAGGCGCTGATGCGCGGCAAGCTCGGCACGGTCGACGTGCGCGGGGGAGAGCTGCTCGCCGCCGCCGAGGCGCACGACGCGCTGTTCTCCTTCGACTCCCGCGCCCGCACGGCGGCGCTGGAGATCGGGCTGCCGCTGATGCCCGAGGGCGAGGTCCTGTTCGTGAACCTCGACCCGCGCGCGGCGCTGGACGTCGACTCCTCGCTGCGCACGACGTGGCCGGTCGTCAGCCGCCTGAACGGCGACCCGTCGCGGATCTGCCTGGAGATCGTCCGGCCCGAGCGCTGCGCGGACCGCGACATGCTCGAGGACCTCGTGAACGCCCACCGCAAGCGCGGCGCGCTGATCGCGCTCGACGACCTCTCGGGCGGCCCGGACTCGCTCTCCTACCTCGAGGCGCTCAAGCCCGACTTCGCGAAGATCGACAACAAGCTCACGGCCGGGATCCAGTACTCCGCGGGCCGCCGCCAGCTCGTCGCCGCGCTGGTGGAGTGCGCGCACGAGGGCAAGGCGCGCGTGGTCGCCGAGGGGATCGAGCGCGTCGGCGAGTTCGAGGCGATGCGCGACCTCGGCGTCGACTTCGGCCAGGGCTTCTACTTCGGCCAGCCGACCGAGCGCCCGATGGCGGTCGACCCGCGGCTGGTGCGGGCGCGGCCAGAGCTCGTCTGAGGCGGCGGTCTGCGTTGGCGGCGAGCGCCGGCGAACGTCAACTGCAGCATTAAGGGAGGGTTCGATGGCCGCGGCGCTTCGCGGAAGCGCCGCTGACACTCGGGGCGAGTTGACCACCGCATCGGTGGTCAAGTCGCCCGCATGAGCTCGGGCGCTCATGCGGGGCGCCTTAACGACCTACAGGGTGGTCAAAGCGCCCCGCATCCCGCCGCGACCCCTCGGACCTGCCTCCCTCAATGCCGCCGTTCAAACGCCCCGCGTCCCGGCGCGACCCCTCGGACCCGGGCGAGGTCGTCGAGGTGGCGCCCGGCGTCCTGCACGGCTTCGGCAACGCGGGCGGCGAGGAGGCGCGGATGCGCGTCGAGGTCCGACCCGCGCTCGCGATGGAGCAGATGTTCGCGGACGTGATCGCGATGGCGCGCGCCGGCCGCCGGCGGCTAGGGTCCCCGGCATGCACGCCGAGCTCCCGGACTTCCGACTCGAGGTCTATCTGGGCAAGTGGGAGTTCGCCGCCGAGCACCACCTGACCGCGTCCGACGCGCAGACGATCACCGTCGCCGAGGCGCTCGGCTCCGAGGGGCTGGAGGAGTTGGCGAGCCTGCCGCTCGGATACACGCCGACGTGGGGGAGCGATGCGCTGCGGGAGGCGATCGCGGGGACGTACGGCGCCGTCGAACCGGACGACGTGCTCGTGTTCGCCGGCGCCGAGGAGGCGATGTTCTGGGCGCTGCAGGAGCTCGTCGGACGGGGTGACCACGCGGTCGTGACCGTCCCGAACTACCAGTCGATGGAGAGTGTTCCGCTCGCCACCGGCGCGGCGGTGTCCGGACTGCCGCTGCGGCCGGAGGACGACTGGGCGCTCGACCTCGCCGCGCTGGAGGCCCTCCTGCGGCCGGAGACCAGGCTCGTCGCCGTGAACTTCCCGAACAACCCGACCGGCGCGCTGCCGGACCCGGACACCTGGGCGGCGCTCGTCGCGCTGTGCGAGGAGCGCGGGATCCGGCTGTTCTCCGACGAGGTCTACCGCGGGCTGGAGCCGGACGGGACGCCGCCGCTCGCGCAGGCCGCCGACCTCTCGCCAACGGCGCTCTCGCTCGGCGTGATGTCCAAGGCGTACGGGCTGCCGGGGCTGCGGATCGGGTGGCTCGCCTGCCGCGACCGCGCCGTGCTCGAGCGGCTGGAGCGGCGCAAGCACTACACGTCCATCTGCAACGCCGCGCCGAGCGAGCTGATCGCCACCTACGCGCTGCGGCGCGGCGAGGAGATCACGGCGCGCAACCGCGCGATCATCGCCCGCAACGGTCCGGTGTTCGACGCGTTCTTCGCCGAGCACGCCGACCTGTTCGCGTGGGAGCGTCCGCAGGCCGGCTGCGTCTGCTTCCCCCGCTACCTCGGCGCCGACGGGGTGGACGCGTTCTGCCACGACCTCGTCGAGCAGGCGGGCGTCGTGCTCCTGCCCGCGTCGATCTACGCGTCCGAGCTCGGCGACGTCCCGGCGGACCGGTTCCGGATCGGCGTGGGGCGGACGGGCCCGGAGCCCGCCCTGGAAGCGCTCGGAGCCTTCCTGGCGCAGCGTGCCGTGGCGAGCCGGTAGGCGCCGGGGAGCGCCTCGAGCCGATCGCCGACGGCATCGATTCCCGCTACGAGCGGTAGATTCAGGATTCGTGTCCTCGGATCGCGACCTATTCGCAAACTTCGAGCGCATGCGACGCGAGATGGACGAGCTGTTCGGCGACGTGTTCGGCGGTGGCCTCACCGCCCGGGGGTCGCGGGCCGCCTTCACCCCCGCGGTCGACGTGTACTACGTCGCCGATCCGCCGCGCGCGGTCGTGCGCGCCGAGCTGGCGGGCATCCGGGCGTCGGAGATCGAGCTGGAGATCCGCGGGCGCGAGCTGATCGTCGCCGGCCAGCGGCGGCCGGGCGACGGCGACGAGGAGCGCGTCTACCAGCAGCTCGAGATCCAGCACGGGCCGTTCCGGCGCGTCATCGGGCTCGGCGCCGACGTCGACGCCGACGCAGCCAAGGCGAGCTACGAGGACGGCGTGCTCACGGTCGAGCTGCCGATCGTGGCGCCGGCCGGGTCGCGCACCGTGCCGGTCCGGCACGCGGACGGCGAGTCGTGATCGACATCGCGACGCCCGGCACGGGCGGCGAGGAGGTCACGCTCGGCGCGCCGCCCGAGCCGCCCCACCGGCTCCCGGTGCTGCCGCTGCGCGACACGGTCACGTTCCCCGACACGCTGACCCCGCTCGCGGTCGGGCAGGAGCGCTCGATCCGGCTGATCAACGACGTGCTCGGCGGCGACCGGATGCTCGCGATGGTCGCCAGCCGCGCCCCCGAGTCCGACTCGCCCGGCCCCGACGAGCTCTACGACGTCGGCGTCGTCGGCACGATCGCGCGCATGCTCAAGGTGCCCGACGGGACGCTCCGGATTCTCGTCCAGGCCGGCCCGCGCGTACGGTTGGCGGAGTTCGAGGCCGAGCAGCCGTACCTCGTCGCCCGGGTCGTGCCCGAGCCCGACATCGTGATCGAGGGGCCGGAGCTGACCGCGCTGATGCGCAACGTGCAGGAGACGTTCTCGCGCATCATCGAGGACGTCCCGTACCTCCCCGAGGAGCTCCAGCTCGCCGTCGCGAACCTCGACGACCCATCCGCGCTCTCGCACCTCATCGCGGGCGCGCTGCGGCTCAGGACCGAGGAGAAGCAGGAGCTGCTCGAGGAGCGCGACGTGGCCAAGCGCCTGCGCCGGCTCTCCGAGATCCTGGCGCGCGAGCAGGAGGTCGCCGCGATCGGCTCGCGCATCCAGTCGCAGGTGCAGTCCGAGCTGGACCGCAGCCAGCGGGAGTACGTCCTGCGCCAGCAGCTCAAGGCGATCCAGGAGGAGCTGGGCGAGCGCGACCCCGCGGAGGCCGAGGTCGACGAGTTGCGCGAGCAGCTCGCGGCGATCGCGCTGCCCGAGGACGTCCGGCGCCAGGTCGACCGCGAGCTGGCGCGGCTGGAGAAGCTGCCGCAGGCCGCGGCCGAGCACGGCGTCATCCGCACCTACCTGGAGTGGATCGCGTCGCTGCCGTGGGACAAGACGACCGAGGACAACCTCGACCTCGCGCACGCACGCGAGGTGCTCGACGCCGACCACTACGACATCGAGGCGGTCAAGGACCGCATCCTCGAGTTCCTCGCCGTCCGGAAGCTCAAGGCGGACGCGCGCGGCTCGATCCTCTGCTTCGTCGGCCCGCCCGGCGTCGGGAAGACGTCGCTCGGGCATTCCATCGCCCGCGCGCTCGGGCGCAAGTTCGAGCGCATCAGCGCGGGCGGCGTGCGCGACGAGGCGGAGATCCGCGGGCACCGGCGCACCTACATCGGCGCCATGCCCGGAACGATCATCCGCGCGCTGCGCGACGCCGGCTCCGCCAGCCCGCTGTTCATGATCGACGAGATCGACAAGATGGGCGCCGACTACCGCGGCGACCCGGCCTCCGCGCTGCTCGAGGTGCTGGATCCCGAGCAGAACTCGACGTTCCGCGACCACTACCTCGACGTGCCGTTCGACCTCTCCAGGGTCATGTTCATCACCACGGCCAACACGCTCGACACCGTGCCGGGCGCGCTGCGCGACCGCATGGAGGTGATCCAGCTCGCCGGCTACACGGTGGAGGAGAAGCTCCAGATCGCCAAGCGCTACCTGGTGCCGCGCCAGATCGAGCGGACCGGCCTGAAGAAGTCGCAGATCGCGTTCTCCGACGCCGGCCTGAAGGCGATCATCGAGCAGCGCACGCGCGAGGCCGGGGTGCGCAACCTCGAGCGCGAGATCGGCGCCGCGTGCCGCAAGGTGGCGCGCAGCGTGGCCGAGGGCACGTTCGAGCGCAAGGTGACGGTGACCGCGCCGCGGGTGCGCGAGCTGCTCGGGCGCCCGCGGTTCGTGCCCGAGGCGCGGCGGCGCACGCGCGAGCCGGGCGTCGCGACCGGCCTGGCGTGGACGCCGGTGGGCGGCGACGTCCTGTTCGTCGAGGCGACCGCCATGCCGGGGAAGGGCAAGCTGCTGGTCACGGGCCAGCTCGGCGACGTCATGAAGGAGTCCGCCGAGGCGGCCCTTTCGTGGCTGCGCGGGCACGCCGACCTCGAGGACAACTGGTTCGCGACCCACGACGTCCACGTCCACGTGCCCGCCGGCGCGGTGCCGAAGGACGGCCCGAGCGCCGGCATCACGATGGCCACCGCGCTGATGTCGCTGGTCTCGGGCCGCCCGGTGCGCGACGACACCGCGATGACCGGCGAGATCACGCTGACCGGCCACGTGCTGCCGATCGGCGGGCTGAAGGAGAAGGCGCTCGCCGCCCAGCGCGCCGGGCTCACCCGCGTGATCGCGCCGCGCCCCAACGAGGACGACGTGGAGGACATCCCCGAGCACCTGCGCGCCGAGCTCGAGTTCGTGTGGGCGGAGGAGATGGACGACGTGCTCGCCGCCGCGCTCGAGGAGGCGCCGGCGTCGCGCGGGCGTGTCGCGCACCTGGTTCGCGCGAAGGCGTCCCCCGGGTATGCTCGGCAGACAGACGTATCCTGACCGATGAGAGGTGGCATGGGAGCGAAGAAGAAGGCGGCCACGGCCGGCGCTGCCGCCGCAGCCGTGAGGAAGAGCCCGTACGTCCAGCGGATCGCGGAGGACGAGGATCTGCGCGCGAACTTGTGGAGCGCCTACGAGTCCGCGCGTCACGCGGTCGCGAGGCTGCAGAACGGCAAGCACCCGACGAGGCAGATCTTCGACGACAAGAAGCTGCAGAAGGACCTCAAGGCGGCCGCGGAGTCGTTCAGGGACGCGTCGGTCGCGCTGCGCGAGGCACCCAAGCGCAAGAAGCGGCGCGGCGGCTTGGGCAAGCTGTTCGTCGTCGGCATCGTCGGCGCCGGCCTCGCGCTGGCGTTCTCCGAGGACCTGCGCAAGAAGGCGCTCGACGCGCTGTTCGGCGCCGAGGAGGAGTTCGAGTACACCTCGACCACCGCCCCGGCCACGCCGGCGCCCAGCGAGTCGGCGGCGACGAACTGAGCGGGGCGAGCGGTTTCGCCTGCCAGGCGAGCCGCTCGTTCCTCGCGCTCGCCTTCGGCGACGTTACAGGCGAA
>DATHJG010000053.1:0-2836 GCA_035489875.1 Solirubrobacteraceae bacterium
TCGGCGCCGGCGTGTGCGGGCTTGGGGCCGCGCTGATGCTGCGCCGCGACGGCCACGACGTCATAGTGCTCGAGCGCGATCCCGCGCCGGTGCCGGACTCCAACGAGGACGCGTGGGAGCGCTGGGAGCGCGCCGGCGTGCCCCAGTTCCGCCAGGCGCACTTCCTCCAGCCGCTGGGCCGGGGCGTGCTCGACGAGGAGCTGCCCGACGTGCGCGACGCGCTGCTCGCCGCCGGCGCCGCGCAGTTCGACCCGGTGCGGCTGATGCCGCCGTGGATCACCGACCGCGAACCGCGGCCGGGCGACGAACGCTTCGCGACGATCACCGCGCGCCGCCCCGTGATCGAGCACGCGTTCGCACGCATCGCGCAGGAGGAGCTCGACGTACGGCGCGGCGTCGAGGTCGAGCGACTGGTGAGCAACGGACTCCCGCGCATCGCCGGCGTCCGCACCACCGGCGGCGAGGACCTCGCCGCCGACCTCGTCGTCGACGCGATGGGCCGCCGCTCGCGGCTGCCCGCGTGGCTCGCCGACGCGGGCGCGCGCGGCACGCACGAGGAGTCCGAGGAGTTCGGCTTCCTCTACTACACGCGCTACTTCCGCGGTGAGCGGCCGCTGCTGCTCGGCCCGCTGCTGATGGCGATCGGGACGATCTCGCTGCTCACGCTGCCGGGCGACGGCGACACGTGGTCGGTGACGGTGCTGGGCGCCGCCGGCGACCGGCCGCTCAAGCGGCTGCGGAAGGCGGAGGCGTGGACGGCGGTCGTGCGGGCCTGTCCGCTGCAGGCGCACTGGCTCGAGGGCGAGCCGATCACCGACGTGCTGGGCATGGGCGGCATCGTGGACCGCTATCGGCGGCTGGCCGTCGGTAGCCGTCCGGCCGCGACCGGCGTCGCGCTGCTCGCCGACGCGTGCGCCTGCACGAACCCCTCGCTCGGCCGCGGGATGGCGCTCGGCCTGCGCCACGCGCAGGTGCTGCGCGACACGCTGCGCGAGGAGGAGCCGGGCCGCTTCGCCGAGGCGTGGGATGCGGCGACCGAGGCGGAGCTCACTCCGTGGTACCGCGCCACCGTCCGACAGGACCGCGAGCGCCTGCGCGAGATCGACGCGCTGCGGCGGGGCCTCGAGCACCCTCGTCCCGCCGACCGGTACGCCGCCGTGCGCGCGGCGCTGATGCCGGCGGCGATGTGCGACCCGGACGTGTTCCGCGCGATGCTCGCCGAGCGCTGCTGCCTCGGCTCGCCGACCGCGCTCGACGATCCCGAGCTCGCCGAGCGGGTGCTCGAGCTCGCGCGCGACGCGGAGCCGGCGCCACCCGGGGGCCCGGACCGCAAGCGGCTGCTGAAGCTCCTGTCCTGACCGACGGCGGCCCGGTCAGGCCCGGTGGTGGTTGACCACTTCGACGTTGTTGCCGTCGGGATCGAGGACGTAGGCGGCGTAGTAGCCGGGGTGGTTGCGCGGGCGTTCGCCGGGTGGCCCGTTGCTGCGGTAGCCGGCGTCGGTCGCGGCCTGGTGGAAGCGCTGGACGTCGGAGTCGTCGTCGGAGGGAAACGCCAGGTGGAGGTTCTCGGTCGGCGTTCCCCGCACCAGGGAGAACGAGCCGCTGGCTCCGGCGAACCGGGCGCGGTCGGGCGTGTCGTCGCTCAGGCGCAGGCCAGCATGCGGTGCGATGGTCTCATAGAAGCGCTTGGCCGCCGCGACGCCGGCGACGCGGATCCAGAGGTGGTCGATGATCCCGCCGCGGCGCAGCGCGCCGTGGTGGACCGCCTCGGCGCTGTTGCCGTCGGGATCGAGCAGGAACGCTGAGTAATAGTCGCTGCGGTACTCCGGCCTCGGCCCCGGTCGTCCCTCGTCGGCGTATCCGGACTCGGTACCCGCCCGCCAGAACTCCTCGACCCGCTCGCGGGAGGGCGCCGCAAAGGCGACGTGGAGCCCCCGCGTCGGCGGACCTGCGTCACCGGCGCGGGTCAGCGAGAAGTCCTGCCACTCCGAGAACGTCCTCGTCCGGTAGGTCCGGTCGATGCCCAGTGGGGTCAAGACCGTGTCGTAGAAGCGCTCCGACGCGGTCCTGTCGGTCACACGGATCGTCACATGGTCGAACATGGCCGGGACACGCTACCCAGCCGTCCGGCACGCCGTGCAGCGCCGCCTTGTTCCTACGGCGCCCGCTGCGCGAGCCCGCGACCGAACGAGACGTTCGCGGCCCCGAGCTCGTACATCGACACGAACACGTCGTCGGATCGCACGTCGGCCGTCTCGACCAGGCGCCGGTTCAGGTCGGCCAGCAGCGCCTTCTTGAGCTCGTGCGAGCGGCCCTCGATGAACGCGATCTCGATCATCAGCAGATCGCGCGTGTACGTGAGATCCAGGAACGCGTCCGTGTGGATGAAGTGCTCGTCCTCGTATTCCTGGATCAGCTGAAAGCGGTCCTGCTCCGGGATGCCGAGGGTGGCGATCAGCGACGCCTGCACGGCGTCGGCGATCGCGCGCTTCTGCTCCGCCCGGTGGCCTTTGCGGATGTGGATCTTGGCGAGCGGCATGCATTCCGTCCTTGGTGGCGGTCACGTTTGGGCCGACGGCGTCGAACGCGGTGGCAGTCAGACACGCGGCGCGGTCGGGCTGTCGGCGAGTCTCGCCGCCCTGCTCCGCTCCCGTTTCGCCAGCCAGGCGTCCTCCTCGCCCAGCTCCGGCACGACCTCGCCCGATTCGAGGATGTACTTGGGGGGCACGTCGCGGACGAAGATGGCGATCGTGTCGAGCGGTCGGTGGGCGATGGCGGCGCAGGCGCCGGCCACCTCACGCAGGAGGCGCTGCTTGTCGGCGTCCGAGCGGCCCGC
>DATHJG010000054.1:0-4627 GCA_035489875.1 Solirubrobacteraceae bacterium
GGCGCTGCGCGCCGTCGTCCGGCGTGGATCCCCGGTTCAGTCCAGGGGCGCGTCGGCTCCCGCGTAGCGCCGCAGCGCGTCGTAGGCCAGCTCGAGCTCGTAGCCCTTGCGTACGAGCATGCCCAGCGCGCGGTCGCGCTCGCGCGGCGTCGACGGCACGGTCGGCACCCGCCGGTGCAGGAGCGCCAGCGCCGCCTCGAGCTCGCCGCCGTGGTCCTGGTCGCCGATCGCCGCGGCGATGTGCTCAGGGGCGACGCCGAGCTGGCGCAGCCGGCGCTCGATCCGCTCGGAGCCCCACGCGTCGAGCCGCCGGCGGTCGTCTGCGAAACGCACGGCGTAGCCCGCATCGTCCACGAACCGGCCTTCGAGCAGCTCCCCCACCACCACGTTCGCGTCCTCGGGCGCGACCCGCTTCTCGGCGAGGATGCCGCGCAGCTCGAGCTCGGTCCGGTCGCGGCGGTTGAGCGCCCGCCACGCGACCGCGCGGGTATGCTCGAGGCGCTCCACCGGATCGCCGCGACGCTCGCCGGCGGGCGCGGAGCGCGCGTGTGCGGGATCCACGAGGGCCTACCAGCGGCGGCCGGACATCACCGCGGGCCTCATGCGGCCGCCGCCGCCGCCTCCGCGACCTCGGCCGCCTCCTCGACGGCGCCCGGATCGCGATCGATCGGCGTCACGAGGTCCTGGCCGATGCCGAGCGCCGCGTAGATCTTGGCCTCGATCTCCTTGGAGACCTCGACGTGCTCGTCCAGGTAGCCCTTGGCGTTGTTGCGGCCCTGACCGAGCCGCTCGTCGCCGTAGGAGAAGAACGAGCCGGACTTCGTCACCACGTTGTGCTCGATCGCCAGGTCGAGGATGCAGCCCGACGAGGAGATCCCCTTCCCGAACTCGATGTCGAACTCCGCCTGGCGGAACGGGGCCGCGACCTTGTTCTTGACGACCTTGACGCGGACGCGGTTGCCCACCGCCTCGGTGCCGTCCTTCAGCGTCTCGATGCGGCGGATGTCCAGCCGCTGGGACGAGTAGAACTTCAATGCGCGGCCGCCCGGCTGGGTCTCGGGCGAGCCGAACATGACGCCGACCTTCTCGCGGATCTGGTTGACGAAGAGGCAGAGCGTCTGCGTCCGGTTCAGGTTGCCGGCCAGCTTGCGCATCGCCTGGCTCATCATGCGCGCCTGCACGCCGACGGTCTGGTCGCCCATCTGGCCCTCGAGCTCGGCCCGCGGCGTCAGCGCCGCGACCGAGTCGATCGCCACCACGTCGACCGCGCCGGAACGCACGAGCATGTCGGCGATCTCGAGCCCCTGCTCGCCGTAGTCGGGCTGCGAGACCAGCAGCTCGTCGATGTTCACGCCGAGGGTCTGCGCGTACAGCGGGTCCATCGAGTGCTCTGCGTCGATGAAGGCGCAGACCCCGCCGAGCTTCTGCGCCTCGGCGATCACGTGGTAGACGAGCGTCGTCTTGCCCGAGGACTCCGGGCCGAAGACCTCGACGATGCGGCCCCGCGGCATGCCGCCGATGCCGAGCGCGAGGTCGAGCGAGAGCGCGCCCGTGGGGATCGCGTCCACGCGGACCTGGGCCCCTTCGTCGCCCATGCGCATGACCGTGCCCTTGCCGAACTGGCGCTCGATCTGCGCGAGCGCGCCCTGCAGGGCGGTATCGCGGGCCTTGCCGGCCGGATCCGTGCTCATGTGGACAGTGCTCCTCTTGCAGCTCTCAAAGTCGTGGTCCGGGGATGATGGGGCGGGCGTCGGACGGAACGGATGGGAGCATGCGCCGGCCGGCGGCACGGAACAACAGGCGAATGTGACAAGAGAGACGCGGAAGCGTGCCGAATCGGGGGCGACCGCCGGTCAGTCGCCGTTGCGCGAGTGATCGGTGGTGGCGACCTCGAACACGCCGTCGAGGTCGCTGAGCGCGACCGTCAGGGGGCCGACGGTCGGCTGGCCCTGGAGCTCGAGCGTCACGGCGACCGCGGACACGCCCCGGATGTCGTGCTCCAACTGGCGGGTGGCGACCTGCACGATCGCGAATCCTCGACGGGTGCTCTCCGCCAGGATCTTCCGGAGAATGCCGCGACCGTCCTCGTAGACGACCCGCAGCCCGAAGTGGACATGGCGCGAGCGGGGCAGCCCGGCGAGCAGTCTCGGATAGACCAGCACGACGACGAAGTGACCCGCCGTGGCGACCAGGGCCATGAGGGTCATCCCGGCCCCGCAGGCCATGCCGATCGCGGCGGTCATCCAGACGATCGCGGCCGTCGTCAGGCCCCGCACGGCATCGCCGCGCACGAAGATCAGGCCTCCGCCGATGAAGCCGATCCCGGTCACGATCTGGGCCGCCACGCGCGACGGATCGAGAGCGACGTCGGGGCCGAGCACGTCGCTGAAGCCGTACTTGCTGACGATCACGAACAACGCGGCGCCGGCGCCCACCAACGTGTGGGTCCGCAGGCCGGTGGGCTTGTGGCGCCATTCGCGCTCCAGCCCGATCAGCGATGCGAGGGCGAACGCCAGCCCGAGCTGGCCGATCTGCTTCCAATCGGGGTCGGTCGCGACCGCCGCGGTCACCGAGGCGCCACTCATATCGCACGACCCGGGGTCAGCTTCGCCCGCTCGGGCTGGATGCACCGGTCCTCGCGGCGCCGCGCCGAGGGCGAGCGCGGCGGTGGCGGGGAGCGCCGTGGCGAGGGGCGCTGGGAGTGGCAGCGTGCCGTTTGCTGTTCATCTCATTCCAGTCGGTGCCGTGGACATGCTGGCCGCGGCCTTCACGCTGGGGCACTGGCCCGCGGCACCGTCGCCTCTGTCCTCACGAACCGGCGGCCGCGTCTCGGCGTCGCGCTCGAACGGCCGTCGCCGGCGGGACGTCCTACGATCGATGCATGGTCACCGCCGACGCCCTCAGCATCTCCGACGCAGCGCAGCTCACCGGCTTGAGCGCGCACACCCTGCGGTACTACGAGCGCGCGGGACTGATGCTCGACCCGGTCGAGCGCGCGCCGTCGACCCACCGCCGCTACTCGGACGCGGAGATCCGCTGGGTCACGCTGCTCACCAGGATGCGCGCGACCGGCATGCCGATCCGGCGCATCCGCGAGTACGCCGAGCTCGTGCGGGCCGGCGAGGGCAACGAGGCCGAGCGGCTCGCGCTGCTGGAGACCCACCGCGAGGCGGTGCTCGAGCAGCTCGACGCGATGCGCCGCAACCTCGACGCCATCGACCACAAGATCGAGCTCTACCGCGATCGCCTCGGCCGCTGAGCGGACGTTCGATCGCGTTTCCGTATCGCCGGCTTGACTTCGAGCGCGCTCGAAGCCGTACGGTGACGGCAGTCCTCCCCAGACTCCCCTCTCCGACCGAAGGAGCATTCGCGATGCAGTCCGCTTCACTCGGCAGCCAGGGCCTGACCGTCTCCCGGCAGGGCCTCGGCTGCATGGGCATGTCCGAGTTCTACGGCCCGCGCGACGACGCGGAGTCCATCGCCACCATCCACCGCGCGCTCGAGCTCGGCGTCACGCTGCTCGACACCGCCGACATGTACGGCCCGTTCACCAACGAGGAGCTGGTCGGGCGAGCGATCGCCGACCGGCGCGACCAGGTCGTGCTGGCGACGAAGTTCGCCAACGTGCGCGGCGAGGACGGCGCGTTCCTCGGCGTCCGCGGTGACGCCGCCTATGTCCGCGAGGCGTGCGAGGCCTCGCTGCGGCGGCTCGGCGTCGACCACATCGACCTCTACTACCAGCACCGCGTCGACCCCAACACGCCGATCGAGGAGACCGTCGGCGCGATGGCCGAGCTGGTCGCGGCGGGCAAGGTCCGCTACCTCGGCCTGTCCGAGGCGGCGCCCGAGACGATCCGCCGCGCGCACGCCGTGCACCCGATCTCGGCGCTGCAGACGGAGTACTCGGTGTGGGCGCGCGAGCCCGAGGCCGAGATCCTGCCCACGCTGCGCCAGCTGGGCATCGGCTTCGTCCCGTACAGCCCGCTCGGCCGTGGCTTCCTCACCGGCACGCTGCGCTCGCTCGACCGGCTCGCCGACGACGACTTCCGCCACGCCCAGCCGCGCATGCAGGGAGACAACCTCGAGGCGAACATCGCGATCGTCGAGCGGATCGACGCGCTCGCCGCCGAGCGCGATGCCACGCCTGCCCAGATCGCGCTCGCGTGGGTGCACGCGCAGGGCTCGGACGTCGTGCCGATCCCGGGCACGAAGCGGCGCGGCTACGTGGAGGAGAACGTCGGCGCGCTCGACGTCGAGCTGACCGTCGACGACCTCGCCTCGCTCGACGCGGCCGGCCAGGCCGCCGGTGAGCGGTACGCGGACATGTCGAGCGTGAACCGCTGACTTGGTCGGTGGGACGTGGAGCGGCTCGGCGGGATCGGCCAACGGCACGGCGCATTGACCGGGGGATGTGGAGTGGGTCCGCAGCTTCCGCGCGTGGGGCGTGCAAAACGTCGATCGTAGGCGCGCGGGGCGTGGTCGCTCGACGTTCTACACCACATGGGTGCAGAACGTCGAGCGGGCTCGCGACTTCGCGCCGAACTCGACGTTTTGCACTTGTTCAGACCGAAAACGTCGATCGGACCACCGAGATCTGGGCTCGCTCGACGTTCTCCTCGCTATTGAA
>DATHJG010000055.1:0-2504 GCA_035489875.1 Solirubrobacteraceae bacterium
GCGGCATGACGGGGCAAGTTAGCGAGCGGTTCCGCCGGCGCAGTTCAACGGCGGCATTGAAGCGGCCCGGAGCGTGCGCGCGTTCCCCGCGAGTGTCGTGAATGTCTCGCATCGCGAGACATTCACGACACTCGTGGCGACTCAAGGGTGCTCTAGCCCTCAACTCCCCGGGCGTGGCGGGACGGGTGGCCGCCGGCGCGCGGTCCTCGGATCGGGCGGGGAGGCACCGCTTCCTCGACCGGCACCGCCGCGCCGGCGCGCAGCGCGCGGCGCTCGCGCAGGAACGCCGGGAGCAGCGGCAGCGCCATCCGGATGCCGGCCAGGTGGGCACGGAGCTCGCCCGCGCGCGCGGCGTGCCAGGCCCATGCGATCTGGCGGTACGCGACCAGGTGCAGCCAGCGCGCCGGGAACGCGCGCGCGACGAGCAGCAGCGTGTTGCGCTGGACCCACGCGCCGGGGCCGTGGCGCAGCGACGCGCTCGATCCGCCGCCGGCGTGGCGCGCCACCGCGCGCGGCTCCCAGCGGCAGCGCCAGCCCGCGAGCCGCAGGCGCAGCCCGAGGTCGACGTCCTCCAGGTAGGTGCCGAAGCGCTCGTCGAAGCCGCCCACGTCGCGCACCGCCGACCGGCGGTACAGCGCCGCGCCTGCGCAGGCGGCGAACACCTCGCCCGGCACGTCGTAGCGGCCGGTGTCGCGCTCGAAGCGGCCCCGCTGCTCGCACGCGCCGTCGCGCCGGAGGACGTCGCCGGCGTCGTAGAGCAGCGTCGGGTCGTCCAGGTCGACGAGCTTGGTCGCGACCGCCGCGGCGCGCGGCGCGCCCGCCAGCGCGGCGGCGGCGCGTTCGATCCAGTCCGGCGTGAGCACGATGTCGGTGTTGACGAGCGCGACGGCCTCGGCGGAGACGCCGGCGATACCGGCGTTGGCGGCCCGCGCGAACCCGCCGTTGGCGCCCAGCGCGAGCACGCGCACGTCCGGGAAGCGCTCGGCGAGGAGCGCGAGCGAGCCGTCCGTGGAGCCGTCGTCGACGACGAGCACGTGCGCGGGCGCCGCCGTCTGGGCAGCGACCGACTCGAGCACGCCGGGCAGCCAGCGCACGCCGTTGTAGTTGGGGATCACGACCGCGACGTCCACCGCGGCGACGCTATCCACTACGGTGGCGCGCCGTGTCCTTCACGGTCGTCGTCGTGCTGCACGACTCCACCGCCGAGCTGGCGCTGCTGCTGCGCTCGGTCGACGCGCACCTGAGCGAGCGGCCGCAGGTGGTGGTGGTGGACACCGGCGCTCTGGACGGTGGCGCGGAGCTGGCCGCTGCCTGGGGCGCCGAGGTGCTCGAACGGCGCGACAACCCCGGGTTCGGCGCCGCCTCCAACGCCGGGCTCGAGCGCGCGCGGCACGACGTGAGCGTGCTGCTCAACCCGGACTGCGAGCTGCTCGACGGGTCGCTCGCGAAGCTCGCCGCGCTGGCTCGAGCTCATGCGCGAGCGCTGCACGCTCCGCGGCTGCTGAACGTCGACGGCAGCACGCAGCGCTCTGCGCATCCGCTGCCGGGCACGCTGGGCGCGCTGCTCGGCGCGGCGCTCCACGCGCCGCTCCTGCCCCGTCCGCTCCGCGACCGGCTGGAGCCGTATCGCGCCGAGCATGCGCGGACGGTCGGCTGGGCGATCGGCGCGTGCCTGGCGGGCGCCACCGCGACGCTCCGTCGGCTCGGCCCATTCGACCCAGCAGCACACTTGTTCGCGGAGGACATGGAGCTCTGCCTGCGCGCCCGTGCGGCGGGGATGCCGACCGTCTTGCACCCGCAGCTGCGCGTCCGGCACACCGGCGGGCACGCGATCCTGCGCGAGGGAGAGCCGTTCGACGTGCTCGCGGCGCGGCGGAGAGCCGTGGTTGGCGCGACGCTCGGCCGGCGCGCGCTCGCGCTGGACGACGGCGCCCAGGCGCTCACGTTCGCCTCGCGCGCGGCCGGCCACGCGCTGCTCGGCGGCCATGCCGGGCGGCCGGCGCGGCAGCTCGCGGCGCTGGCGCGGGCTCGGCGGGGTCAGAACCCGCAGATCGCCGGCGGGGAACCGGTCGCCGCAGCATGGGGGTCAGATCCCGTGAGCGCGGATGACGACCCGGCCTTCGTCGACCGCGATCACGCTTGAACCGCCCCCGCTCAGATGCCCGGCCTGTGCTGCTGGTGGCCGGAGCCGGAGTCCTCGGCGGCGCTGAGCGGGTGCTGCTCGACTGGGCGGGCGCGATCGAGCGGCCCGTGCTGCTCGCCTGCCCGCCCGGCTCGCTCGCACGTGCCGCGGGCGACGCGGGGCTGCACATCGTCACGCTCCCGGCGCGGTCGCTGCAGCGGCGCGGCCGCTCCGCCGGCGCCGCGCGCGACCTCGCCGGCCTGCGCCGCGATGTCGCGCGGCTGGCGCGGACGCACCGGCCCGGGGTGGTCGTCGCGTCCGGCCAGCGCCCGCTGCTCGCCGCCGCGTTGGCGCCCCTCGGGCGAGCGCGGCTGGTCGCGCT
>DATHJG010000056.1:0-2652 GCA_035489875.1 Solirubrobacteraceae bacterium
GTTCGGGGTCGTCGTCGACAGCGGTGCCGAGAACGTCCTCGGCGGGCTGACCGTCCGCGACAACCGGCACGGGATCCAGGTGCGGGGGGCGACGGTCGCCGGCGGCAACGCGGTCACGAACAGCACGATCCGTGACAACGCGATGACGGGCGTGGGGTTCATCAACGGCACCGGCGACACGGTCACCGACAGCACGATCTCGGGAAGCGGGCAGAGCGGCATCCTCATGTTCGACACTCCGAACGCCGAGATCGCCGGC
This sequence comes from Solirubrobacteraceae bacterium, assembly GCA_035489875.1. Lineage (GTDB taxonomy): Bacteria > Actinomycetota > Thermoleophilia > Solirubrobacterales > Solirubrobacteraceae > DASQMT01. The sequence goes on from DATHJG010000056.1 coordinate 260, forward strand.
AACGTCATCACCGGCAACGAGCAGGAATCGCTCTAGCCGGGCGCTACTCCGAGGCGGGGACCGCCTCGGGCAACACCATCTTCGGCAACCGCGCGGACGGGATCGAGGTGAACCGCCCCGAAGGGTTCACCGTCACGCGCAACTCGATCGCCGACAACGGCGGGCTCGGCATCGATCTCGTCGGCGGCCGGACCGATCCCTCCGGAGTCACGAGAAACAGCAAGGGCGGTCCGAACTTCCCGCAGCTGCGCGGCGCGACCGACCAGGGCGGCGCCACCGCCGTCGAGGGCCACGTCGATGCCGCCGATCCGGCGTCGATCACCGTTGAGCTGTTCGCGAGCGACGCCGCCGATCCGTCGGGATTCGGCGAGGGCCAGACCTTCGTCGGCACCACCACGCCGGACGCAAGGGGACGGTTCACGGCCACACTGCCCGGCGGGCTCGCAGGCAAGTGGTTGACCGCGACCGCTAGGTACGCCTCGGGGACCACTTCGGAGTTCTCCGAGGCCGTTCTCGTTCCGGTCCCAAACACGTAGCGATTCCGATGCCCATCACGGGTGGCCGGGACCATCGCGGATCCGGCCACCCGCCCGCCGCCGCCGGTGTCCGCGCCCGCCTCCTGCTCGAGTGCGGACGGCAGCAACCGACCCCTACGAGCCGTCGCGCAGAGCCGCCTGCGCGGCCGCGACCCGCGCGATCGGGACGCGGTACGGGGAGCAGGAGACGTAGTCGAGCCCCGCCATGTGGAAGAACGCGATCGAGTCCGGGTCGCCGCCGTGCTCGCCGCAGATCCCGAGCTTGAGCGACGGCTTCGCCTCGCGCCCGACCCACGCGCCGAGGCGCACGAGCCAGCCCACGCCGGGCTTGTCGATCGTCTCGAACGGCGAGCGGTCGAGGATCCGCTGCTCGAGGTAGTGGGTGAGGAAGCCCGACTCGACGTCGTCGCGTGAGAGCCCGAGCGCGGTCTGCGTGAGGTCGTTGGTGCCGAACGAGAAGAAGTCGGCCTCGCGCGCGATCCGGTCGGCGATGAAGCACGCGCGCGGGAGCTCGATCATCGTGCCGATCAGCGGGCGCAGGTCCTCGGCGTCCATGTCGGCGATCACGTGCTCCACGCGGGCCCGCAGGATCGCGACCTCCTGCTCGTAGGCGACGAGCGGGAGCATGATCTCGACCTGCGGCGTCTTGCCGAGCCGCTCGCGCACGGCGCGCGCCGCGGACACGATCGCCTCGACCTGCACGTCGTAGATCTCCGGCGCGATGATCCCCAGCCGCGCGCCGCGCGTGCCCAGCATCGGGTTGGTCTCCTCCAGCGAGCGGACGCGGTCGAGCGTTCGCTCGAGCTGGCGGACGTCTCGCGGGCGCTCGTGGCGGGCGCGCTCGAGCTCGACGGCGAGGTCCTCGCTGTTCGGCAGGAACTCGTGCAGCGGCGGGTCGAGCAGCCGGATCGTGACCGGTAGGTCGGCCATCGCCTCGAACAGCCCCTCGAAGTCCTCGGTCTGCAGCGGCAGCAGCTCGGCGAGCGCGGCGCGGCGGTCGTCGCCCGACTCGGCCATGATCATCGCCTGCATCTTCGGCTGGCGGTCGGCGGCCATGAACATGTGCTCGGTCCGGCACAGCCCGATCCCCTCGGCGCCGAACTCGCGCGCGCGGCGGGCGTCCTCGGGCGTGTCGGCGTTCGCGCGCACGCCGAGCCGGCGGATCTCGTCGGCCCAGCCGAGCACGGTCTCGAAGTTCGGGTCGACCGCGGGCTCGGACAGCGGCACGTCGTCGGCGGTGACCTGGCCGGTCGATCCGTCGATCGCGATCGTGTCGCCCTCGCGCAGCTCGACGTCGCCGACGCGCATCACGCCGCGCTCGAGGTCGACCCGGATCGCGGACGCGCCGGCGACGCACGGCTTGCCCATGCCGCGAGCGACGAGCGCTGCGTGCGACGCCTTGCCGCCCTCGGCGGTGAGGATCCCCTGCGCGGCGAAGAAGCCGTGCACGTCGTCGGCCTCGGTGAACGGCCGCACGAGGATCACGCGCCGGCCGCGCTGCGCCCAGTCGACGGCGTCGTCGGGCGTGAACACGATCTGCCCCTTCGCCGCGCCCGGGGACGCGGCGACGCCCGTCGCGAGCACGTGGAACTCCGCATCCGGGGCGAACGTCGGGTGCAGGAGCGCGTCGAGGCTCGCGGCGTCGATCGTGTCCAGCGCCTCGCCGCGCGTGAGCAGGCCCTCCGACACCGCGTCGACCGCGAACCGCACCGCCGCCTGAGCGGGACGCTTGGCGTTGCGCGTCTGCAGCATGTACAGCGCGCCCTCCTCGACCGTGAACTCCGTGTCCTGCATGTCCTTGTAGTGCGCCTCGAGCGTGGGCAGGATCTCGAGCAGCTCGGCGTGCGCGGCGGGCAT
>DATHJG010000057.1:0-2913 GCA_035489875.1 Solirubrobacteraceae bacterium
CGACCCGGCGTTCGCGCCGGCGACCGGCACGCCGGAGGTCGCCGGCCTGCTCCCGCACGAGGCGCTCGCGTTCCTCCGCGCGCTGGCCGGCCTCTCGTTCGCCGGCTTCGACGTCGTCGAGGTCGCGCCCGTGTACGACGGGCCGGGCCAGCAGACCGCGCTGCTGGCGGCGTCGATCGCCTACGAGCTGCTGGCGCTCCGGGCCGTCGCTACGGCAGCGTGACGCGCAGGCGCACTGGCGTCCGGCCGGCGGGCCGCAGCACGAGCGTGTAGGCGCCGCGACCGAGCCGCTGCCGTGCCGCGAGCGTGAGGCTGGCGCCTCCGCGCCAGCCGAGCACGCGCCCGGCGGCGCGGACCTTGCCGGCCCGCCGCAGCTCCGCCTTGACGGTGCTCCATCCCGTCATGCCGACGAGGCTGAACCGGCAGCGAGCGCCCCGCAGCTTCACGCCCGCCTTGCGCGGGGCGCGCGCGCAGCTGGCCGTCGCGGTGCGCGGCGGCGTCGCGGGAGAGGCCGGGACGCCGGTGCCGGTCAGCGGCGCGACCTCGGACTCGCCGGTCGCCGCCCTCAGCGTGACGTCGGCGCTGCGGTTCCCGTCGCCCCGCGGCGCGAAGTCGATGCCGATCCGACAGCTCGCGTCCGGCGCCAGCGCGCGGACCTTGCACGCGTCGTCGGCGATCGCGAAGCCGCCCGCGTTGGCGCCGCCGAGCGTCGCCTCCACGACGCGGCTGCGCAGGGCGCCGAGGTTGCGGACCAGCACGTATGCGCGCGTGGCGCCGCCGCCGCTCCGGCGGTCGCCGAAGTGCAGCGGGGTCGCGGCGAACGTCGCGGAGAGGGCGAAGCGCTCCGTCGCGCTGAACATCGTGCCGCCGGCGACGAGGACCGACCCGTCGCGAAGCAGCGTGGCGGTGGGGCGGAAGCGCGGAGTCACCATGCGTCCGGCGTTCTCCCAGCTGCCGGTCGCGGGGTCGAGCACCTCGGCGGCGCCCACGTCGTCGCCGCCCGCGACTAGGACGCGGCCGTCGCGCAAGGTGGTCGCGCTCAGCGCGCCCCGGCCGACGTGCATCGGCGCGATCGCGCTCCACGTCCCGGCCACGGGGTCGTAGAGCTCGGCGGAGGTCACCCGATTGAAGCTGCCGCTCCACCCACCCACGACCAGGATCCTGCCGTCGAGCAGCGCCGCCGCGGCATGCGACTCGCGTGGGCTGGTCATCGTGCCGGCGGGCGACCACGCGTTCGTGGCTGCGTCGTAGCGTTCGGCGCTCGCCACCGTGTTGCCGCCGCCGTCGTCGCCGCCCGCCACGAGGACATCTCCGTCGGGCAGCCGCGTCGCGGTGTGTGTATGACGCGCGGCAGCCAGATCGCCGGCCGGCGACCATGCTCCCGTGGCGGGGTCGTACACTTCCGCGCTCGCCAGCGCCGACGGCCCGCCGTCTCCGCCCGTCACGAGGACCTTGCCGCCCCCGACCGGCGTCGCCGTGTGCTCGAACCGGGCGATGCTCATCGTCCCGGTCGGCGACCATCCGCCCGTCGCCGGGTCGTAGATCTCCGCGCTCGCGAGCGGGCCGGCCCCGTATCCGCCGGCGACCAGGACGCGGCCGTCGGGCAGCGCTGTCGCGGTGTGGAGGGTACGTGCAGTGCCCATCGCGCCGGTGTCCGACCATGCGCCCATCTCCGGGTCGTACAGCCGCGCGCGTGCCATGGGGTTGGGCGCCTGGCCTCCCGCGAGCAGGACGCGGCCGTTCTGGAGCAGCGTGGCGGTGTGCTGACTGGGTGCGCCGCCGTCCAGCGCGCCGGTCAGCGACCACGGGTCGGCGGCGCTCGCCGGCGACGCCGGGCCGGCGAGGAGCGCGAGCGCGAGGGCGGAGAGCAGTGCGAGGCGGCGGGGAAGCATTCGCTCCACATCGGTCGGTCAGGACGGTGACTTTAGGGGCGGTCGCGCGCCGCCTGTGCGATCCGTCACGCACCGGCGCGGCGCCGGATAGAGACGGCATAGGCTCTGGGAATGGCCGACCTGCCGCCTGGACCGCGCCTCCCGCGCGCCGTGCAGACGGCCGCGTGGATCGCGCGGCCGGGGCCGTTCCTGATGCGCGCGCAGAAGCAATTTGGCGACGTGTTCACGATCCGCATCGGCGGCGAGCCGCCATGGGTGATGCTCGCCCATCCCGACGCGGTGCGCGAGGTGTTCACGGGCGACCCCGCGGTCATGCACGCGGGCAAGGCGAACGTGATCCTGCGTCCGCTCGTCGGGCACGCGTCGGTGCTGCTGCTCGACGGGCCGCAGCACATGCGCCAGCGCAAGCTGATGCTGCCGCCGTTCCACGGCTCGCGCATGGCCGGCTACCGCGACCTCGTCGCGCAGATCGCGCGCGAGCACATCGCGGGGTGGCCGCGCGGCCACTCGCTCCCGCTCGCGCCGCGCATGCAGGCGATCACGCTCGACGTCGTGCTGCGCGTGATCTTCGGCCTCGACGCCGACTCCGCGCGGCTCGAGGCGCTGCGCGACCGCCTGCGCCGGATGCTCACGCGCGTGCTGGGCGGCAGCTCGATGATCGCGATGGCCAGCGCGGGCCCCAAGCGCGTCGAGCGCAGCGGCGTCTACAACCGCTGGCTGCATCCCGTCGACGCGCTCCTGCGCGAGCAGATCGAGGAGCGCCGCGCCGCGCCCGGCGACGACGTGCTGTCGCTGCTGCTGTCCGCCAAGCACGAGGACGGCGCGCCCATGAGCGACCAGGAGCTGCGCGACGAGCTGATCACGCTGCTCGTCGCCGGCCACGAGACGACCGCCACCGCGCTGAGCTGGGCGGTCGAGCGGCTGACCCGGACGCCCGGCGGCTGGCAGGCGCTGCGCGACGGGGGAGAGGAGTACGCCGAGGCGGCCGGCAAGGAGGCGCTGCGCCTGCGGCCGGTGCTGC
>DATHJG010000058.1:0-2926 GCA_035489875.1 Solirubrobacteraceae bacterium
CCAGCCGATCTACCTCTTTGGCAGTGACGAGCAGAAGGAGCGCCTGCTCCCGGATCTCTGCGCCGGCCGCAAGCTCGGCGCCTTCGGCCTCACCGAGCCCGAGGCGGGCTCCGACGCCGGCAATGTCCACACCCACGCGAAGCTTGCCGACGGCGAGTGGACGATCGACGGCGCGAAGCAGTTCATCACCAACGCGGGCACCGAGATCTCCGGCGTCGTGTCGATCACCGCGCGGACGGGCGACGACGAGATCTCCAACCTGATCGTCGCGAACGGCACCCCCGGGTACTCGCAGGGCTCGCCGTATCGCAAGATGGGCTGGAACGCCTCCGACACGCGGCCGCTCTCCTTCGAGGACTGCCGCGTACCCGAGGAGAGCCTGCTCGGGCCGCGCGGGGCCGGCTTCAAGCAGTTCCTCACGATCCTCGACATCGGGCGGATCGGGGTCGCGGCGATGGGCGTCGGACTCGCGCAGGGCGCGCTGGACCAGGCGCTCGCGTACGCCAAGGAGCGGCGCGCGTTCGGCCAGCCGATCTCCAAGTTCCAGGCGATCCAGGCCAAGCTGGCCGACATGGCGACCGAGATCGAAGCGGCGCGGCTGCTCACCTACAAGGCGGCGCGGCTCAAGGACGCCGGCCGCTCGTTCACGCTCACCGCCGCCCAGGCGAAGCTCAAGACCGGCCGGCTCGCCGTGCGCTGCGCCGAGGAGGCCGTCCAGATCCACGGCGGCTACGGCTACATCGAGGAGTACCCCGTCTGCCGCTTCTACCGCGACGCCAAGATCCTCACGATCGGCGAGGGGACCGACGAGGTCCAGCAGATGGTCATCGCGCGGGCGCTGGGGGCGTAGCCGCTGCGCGCCCTCGCCCTGTGGGCGGTGCTGTTCGCCGCCTACGCCGCGACGCTCGGGATCGGCGCGCGCGCCGGCTCCGACTACGCCGGCGACGAGCCGCACTTCCTGCTCGCGGCCGCGTCGATCGCCGACGGCGACGGGATCGGGCTCGCCGGCGCGTACACGGAGCGGACGTGGACGGCGTGGCAGCGGGAGCCGCTGATCAGCGACGGCGAGGTCGTCGGCGGGCGGCTGGTCGAGCCGCGCGGGATCGGCTTCGCGCTGCTGATCGCCCCGGCCTACGCGCTCGGCGGGCCGAACCTGGTCGAGGCGCTGCTCGCGGCGATCGCGGCGTTGGGGTTCGCGCTCGCCGCCGCGCTCGCCCGGCGCGTCGTGCCGGATCCGTGGGCGACGTGGGCGGCGCTGCTCGCGGGGCTCTCACCGCCGGCGCTGGCGCACGCGACGGCGGTGACGCCGGCGCTGACCGCGGGCGCGCTGCTGGCAGGCGCCGCGCTGTGCGCGCTGGCGGTGCGCGAGCGGCCGCAGATGCGGACGGCGTTCGCGGGCGCCGCGATGCTCGCCGTGCTGCCGTGGCTCGACCCGTGGCTGCTCGTCCCGGCGGCGCCGATCGCGGCGCTCTTGGCGCGCTGGACCGCGCGGCGGGGCCGGGCGGTCGTCGCGCTCGGGACGCTCGAGCTGCAGCTGGCGTCGCTCGTGTTCTACGTGTCGCTGAACGAGCGGCTCTACGGCGGGTTCACGCCGCTGGCCGTGGCGGAGGAGCCGGTCACGGGCGCGTCGTCGCTGGGCGACTACGTGGACCGGGTGCCGCGACTCGTCTCGCTCTGGCTCGACCGCGACGTGGGGCTGCTGCGCTGGGCGCCGGTGCTGGCGCTGGCGTTCCTGGGCGCCTGGCTGCTCTGGCGCTCGCGCCGGGAGCGCCTCGGGCGGCTGGTGGCGGAGCAGCGCGACGCGGAGCACGCGGCGTTCCTCGCGCTCGCGGTGTGCGCGGGGCAGGTGGCGGTGGCCGCGTTCGCGCTGGTGTCGCTGGGCGGGCTCGGCGCCGGCCTGGTGCCGGCGCTGCCGTGCGCAGTGCCGCTCGTGGCGTGGGGCTTGCGGCACGCGCCGCGGGTCGGGTGGCTCTTGGGCGCGCTGACGCTGCTCGGCAGCGTCGGGCTCGTGGCGCGCGGCGGATGGTCGGGCTCGGACGCGCCGTGGTGGCCGCTCGTGGGGGCCTGGCCCCTCGAGGGATCGACGTGGGCGGACGTGGTCGGTGTCGTGGCCGCGGCCGGGGTTGGCGCGTTGCTCGTCGCGGAGTCGTTGCGCCGGCGCCGCGAACTGCGGCATTGACGGGGAGGGTTCGGGGTGGTGCGGCGGTTCGTGGAGCGGGCGCAGAACGTCGAGTTCGGGGCGAGATCGGGGCCTCGCTCGACGTTATGCGGCCTCTGGACGCAAAACGTCGAGTCGCGCGGCCGATCCCGCCGGAACTCGACGTTTTGCGACCGCCACGACCAAAACGTCGAGTTGCGCGGCGATCCCGATGAACGTTCGACGTTTTGGCTGCTCTACGACCACAACGTCGAGCGGCACGCCCGATTCGCCCCAGACTCGACGTTTTGGTCGCTCCCACGGGAACGCGACCGCAACCGAGCCCACTCCCCTCAATGCCCGCCGTTGACGTAACCGCAAGAACCCGCCGCCGACGAACCGGCAGCGCCACCACCTACCCCCGCCGCGCGGCGTCGCTCGCATCCACAGCGCCCCGTTCGAGCACCGCGCTCGCCGCGCTCGCGGGATCAAGCCGCCGCGCCACCACCTCGTCCAACAGCTCCTGCACCTCCGGGTCCTCGCGCACCGACGCCTCGAGCGCGCGCCGCAGCCGCACCGTCGCGAGGCCGAGCACCTCGTTGAGGAGGTTCCGGCGGCGGCGCTCGCTCAGTAGCCCCTCGGACTCCACGAACGCCCGGTGCTTGGCCAGCTTCTCCGCCAGCTCCTCGACGCCGCGCCCCTGCACGGCCTCGGTCTTCACGATCGGCACCGTCCAGCCGCCCTCGACCGGCGCCAGCGAGAGCACGCCGCGGATCTCGCGCACCATCG
>DATHJG010000059.1:0-8677 GCA_035489875.1 Solirubrobacteraceae bacterium
ATCCGCCCGGACTTCTACCTTCTGGATGCTGGAACGTCCCATCACCTTCAAGGTGCGCCTCCTGAGCGGGAGAGAAGGGTCTCGACAACCACAACTCTCCCTGCTCAGGCGGACGTTTCAGCCCGCCAGTGACACCAACACCACCCCCGCTACTGGCGAATCGAGGCTAGAGCAGCACGTCAAACCCGTCCGCGGTCTGCGACGCGCGGAACTGGACGACCTCCACGGTGGCGACACCGCCCGTGACGAACGGGTCGCTCGCGGCGATCTTCTCGATCTCCTCGCGATCGTCGCCGCGCGCCACGATGACGCCGCCGGTGCGCGGAATCTGCCGTCCCGACACCACGAAGCGACCGGCCTCGTACTGCTTGCCCAGCCACGCAACGTGCTCGCGCATGAGCGCGTCGACTTCCTCGATCGGCTTGATGTAGCTGAGCAGCAGGACGAACATGAGCGAGCGACGCTATCAGTGGGACGATGCACCGGATGGATGCGACCGAGTTGCGCGGGTGGTGCCTGCGGTACGCCGGAGCGATCGAGGACTTCCCGTTCGGGCCTGAGCACTCCGTCTTCAAGGTCGCCGGCAAGATGTTCGCCCTCAGCGCGCTGGAGCGCACGCCCCTCGAGGTCAGCGCCAAGTGCGAGCCCGAGTTGGCGGTTCAGCTGCGCAACAGCTATCCGGCCATCCGCCCCGGCTATCACCTCAACAAACGCCACTGGAACACGATCACGCTCGAGGGCGGCATTCCCGACCAGCTCGTGCGCGACCTGATCGAAGACTCGTACGACCTCGTCGTCAGCGCGCTCCCGAGGCGGGTGCGCGAGCAGCTCGGCTGGGCGCCGGGGACCGACCTTGGCCAGCCAACATGACGAGGCTCCTCGTCCCAACTCGCCGCCAGGAGGACAGATGCTCGACCACGTCGGATTCAGTGTCAGCGACTATCAGCGGAGCAAGGCGTTCTACGAGCGGGCGCTCGCTCCGCTCGGCCTCTCGCTCCTGATGGAACCGATCGCCGAGGTAGCGGGGTTCGGTGAGGCGGGCAAGCCGTGGTTCTGGATCGAGACGCGGCGACCCGCATCACAGCCCGCGATCCACGTCGCGTTCGCGGTGGGGAGCCGTGAAACGGTCGACGCGTTCCACGCCGCGGCGCTGGAGGCGGGCGGCACCGACAACGGCGCGCCGGGCGTCCGCGAGATCTACCACCCCCACCACCACGCCAACGGCGCCTGGACCGTGCTCGCCGCGCTCACGCACAACCTGCTGCGCTGGACCGAACTGCTCGGCCTCCCCGGCACGGTCGTGCGCGCCGCGCGCACCGTCCGCCGGCGGCTCCTCGCGCTCCCCGGCCGCCTCACCCGCCACGCACGCGGCTGGACACTGCATCTGCCCGCCCGCTGGCCCTGGCAGGGCGACTTCGAGGGCCGCCCTCGCGCGCATCCGAGCGCTTTCCGCCGCCGCCTGACGCGCTACCGGCCGCCAGCAGACCCTCCCGCCAGCCCGGCGCGATCAGCGCTGCCCGCCGACACCACAACGAGGGCTCCGCGCAGCCGCAGAAACCGCTTCACAGACCCCCGAGCATCGCCCGGATGCGCTTCTCCGTCGGCTCATAGCGCAACGAGCCCAACTCCGCCATCAACACATCACGCAATCGCGTGCTCATGAGTGCTCCTGAACGAGACGAAGGACCCGACAACCATCGCAGACGGCCGAGACCGTCAGTCGTCGAGGATCGTCAGGTCGAGCTGGCGGAGGCGCGCGGGGTCCGCGAGGATGTCGATCGCGACGATCCTCCCGTTCCTGACCGTGACGCCGGCGACCGAGAACGGCTCACCGTCGCGGGTCGAGACGGCTCCGGCGGCACCGTTGACGAGCGCCGGCTGCACGCGCAGGCCAACCCGCGAGAAGGTGAGCGCCTGGCCGGCGACCGCCGCGGCCCCGCGGACCTCCCTCCGTCCGCCCGCGGGCAGGGGACCGAAGTCGGCTCGCAGCACGACGTCCGGATCGAGCACGGCGACGAGCGCGTCGAAGTCGCCGTCCCGCGCGGCCGCGAGGAACGCGTCGACGACTTCGCGCTGCGTGCCGAGGTCGGCGTCGGGAACCGTGTTCCCGCCTCGGACGCGCCGGCGCGCGCGGCTGGCGAGCTGGCGTGCCGCCTCGGGGGAGCGGCCGACGATCGGCGCGATCTCGTCGAAGGGCACGGCGAACATGTCGTGCAGCACGAACGCGAGCCGCTCGGCGGGCCTCAGCGTCTCGAGGACCACGAGCAGGGCGAGACCCACCGAGTCGGCCAGCAGCGCCTCGTGCTCCGGGTCCGTCCCGTCCGCGCGGCCGACGATCGGGTCGGGCATCTGCACGCCGATCGGCTCCTCGCGCCGCGCGTTGCGTGAGCGGAGCATGTTCAGCGAGATGCGCGCGACGACGGTCGTCAGCCACGCATCGAGGTTCTCGACGTCGCTCGTGTCGGTGCGGTTGAGACGCAGCCAGGCTTCCTGGACGGCGTCGTCTGCCTCGCTCAGCGAGCCGAGCATCCGATAGGCCACCGCTCGCAGACGGTTTCGGTCCTCCTCGAAGCGCCCTGCCAACCATTCGCGCTCATCCATCGGTCACGTTCCTCCGTCGCGTCGGGTCATACACCTAGACCCGCGAAATCCCGCTGATGTGACCAGGCAATCGATACCGAAGAGGAGCACAAGATGCGAGTTCTCGTTGCGGGGGCGAGCGGTGCCATCGGCACGCGGCTCGTCCCGCAGTTGATCGATCGAGGGCACGAGGTGATCGGCACCTTCAGGTCGCCTGGCAACGCCGAACGTGTACGGGCGCTCGGGGCGGACCCGGTCGCGCTCGATCTGCTCGACGCTCGCGCCGTGCGCGAGGCGGTGCTCGAAGCCAGGCCCGACGCCATCGTCCATCAGGCGACCGCGCTGGCGGACATGCGCTTCTCCAGGAACTTCGACCGCGGATTCGCGCCGACCAACCGGCTCCGGACCGAGGGCACCGACGCGCTGCTTGCCGCCGCGCGCGAGGCGGGCGTGCGCCGGTTCGTCGCCCAGAGCTTCGCCAGCGCGCGGTATGCGCGCGTGGGCGGGATGGTCAAGACCGAGGACGATCCGCTCGACCCCTCCCCGGTACCGGCGATGCGCGAGACCGACGCCGCGATGCGGTACCTCGACCAGGCAGTCACCGACGCCGGCGGGATCGCGCTTCGCTATGGCGGCTTCTATGGCGCTCCCAACGACGGGCTGCTCGAGCCCGTGCGCAAGCGGCAGTTCCCGATCGTCGGCGACGGCGGCGGCGTCTCCTCGTTCATCCATCTCGACGACGCCGCCGCAGCGACCGTGCTCGCGCTCGAGCACGACCGACCCGGCATCTACAACATCGTCGACGACGAGCCCGCCGCAGTGCGCGACTGGCTGCCGGTGCTCGCGAACGTGCTCGGCGCCAAGCCGCCCCGCCACTTTCCCCGCCGGCTCGCGCGGCTGGTCGCGGGCGAAGCCGCGGTCATGATGGGGACCGAGTCCCGCGGCGCCTCGAACGCGAAGGCCAAGCGCGAGCTCGGGTGGACGCCGCGCCACCCGAGCTGGCGAGCAGGCTTCGTGGCCGCCTACGCGTCCACCACCCCGACGGATGGCCGCACACCTCTTCCGGCCGCGCTCTACCAGAGCGCGTAGGCGAGGGGGCGCGCTACCCCAGCACGCTCGAGACCGCGGCCGCGATGCGATCCTCGTTCGGCATCGCGGCCGTCTCGAGGTTCTTCGCATACGGCAGCGGCACCTCGGCCATCCCCACGCGCTCGACCGGCGCGTCGAGATCGTCGAAGCACGCCTTCCCGATCCGCGCCGCCAGCTCCGCCGTCACGCCGTAGGAGGGCCAGCCCTCCTCCACGCACAGCGCGCGGTTCGTCTTCGCCACCGACGCGGCCACGGTCTCCATGTCCAGCGGCCGCAGCGAGCGCAGGTCGATCACCTCGGCGGAGATCCCCTGCTCCGAGGCGAGCTTCTCCGCCACGTGGAGCGCGCGCACCGTCGCGAACGAGTGCGACACGATCGTGATGTCCGCGCCCTCGCGCGCGACCGCCGCGCGGCCGATCGGGACCACGAACTCCGGGTCGAGCGGGACGTCGCCCTTCTCCTTGTAGATCGGCAGGTTCTCGATCACGAGCACCGGATCCTCGTCGCGGATCGCGGCCTTCAAGAGCCCCTTGGCGTCCGCGGGGTTCGCGGGCGCCACCACCTTCAGGCCCGGCGTACCGGCGAACCAGCCGTCGAACGACTGCGAGTGTTGCGCCGTGAGCTGGTTGCCCGCGCCGTTCGGCGTGCGGATCACGAGCGGGCAGCGGACCTCGCCGCCGAACATCGCGCCGATCTTCGCCGCGTGGTTGATGACCTGGTCCATCGCGACGAGCAGGAAGTTCAGCGTCATGATCTCGACGATCGGGCGCTCGCCCAGCATCGCCGCGCCGATGCCGGCGCCGACGAAGCCCTCCTCGGAGATCGGCGTGTCGCGCACGCGGTCGGCGCCGAACTCCGCCATCAGGCCGGCGGTCACCTTGTAGGAGCCCTCGAAGACGCCGACCTCCTCGCCCATGACGAACACGCGCTCGTCGCGCGTGAGCTCCTCGCGCAGCGCGAGTCGGAGCGCCTCGCGGTACGTCATCCGCTCGCTGCCGATGGCCGACTGCTGCTGCTGCTGCTGCTCGGCCTGCTCGCTCACGACGCTCACTTGCCAAGCCCCCCGTCGAACACGAGCTCTTCTTCCCCGAACGGGCTCCCCGGCCGCATGCGCGCGAACTGCTCGTCGGAGCCCTGGCTGTGCATCGCCCACGCGAGCCCGTCGACGTCCGGCTCGGGGCTCGCCGACGCGAACTCGACCGCCGCCTGTACTCGCTCCTCTACTCGCTCGTCGATCGCCCGCAGCTCCTCGGTGGTCGCGCCGGCGTCGCGCAGCCGCGACGCGGTCCGGATGAGCGGATCGCGCTCCTGGTGCGACGTGATCTCGTCCTTCGTCCGGTACGCCAGCCCGGCGTCGGCGACGGAGTGGCCGCGGTAGCAATACGTGATCGCCTCGAGCACGGCGGGCTCGCGCTGCTCGCGCGCGCGCTCGAGCAGGCGGGACGACGCCTCGGACACCGCGTCGAGGTCGTCGCCGTCGACCGGCTCGCCGTGCATGCGGAACGCGCTCGCGCGCTTGTACAGGTCCGGCTCGGCCGACGCGCGCTCCACCGACGTGCCCATCCCGTACTTGTTGTTGACCACGAGGAAGACGACCGGCAGGCGCCAAAGCGCCGCGAGGTTGAGCGACTCGTGCCAGGCGCCCATGTTGACCGCGCCGTCGCCGAGCTCGCAGACGACCGCCTGCTGCTTGCCCTGGCGTACGAGCGCGAGCGCGAGCCCCGTGGCGAGCGGAAGTTGACCGCCGACGATGCCCCAGCCGCCGTAGTAGCCGCGCGCGGTGTCGAGCAGGTGCATCGAGCCGCCGCGCCCGTGTGCGCAGCCGTCGCGGCGGCCGAACAGCTCCGCCATGACCGCCTCCGGCGACGTCCCGCGCGCGAGCGCGAAGCCGTGCGAGCGGTAGCCGGTGACGAGCAGGTCGTCCTCCTGCATCGCGTCGACCACGCCGACGCAGGTGGCCTCCTGGCCGGAGGAGAGATGGCAGTAGCCGCCGATCCGGGCGGCCTTGTACTGTCGCTCCGCCTCGGTCTCGAAGACGCGGATCAGCAGCATCTGCTCGTACATCATGAGCAGGTCGGTGTGTGGTGCTATGGCCACGGGTCAGGCCTCCTCGAAGAAACCGGGGTGCTGCGCGCGGATGCGCGGCACCTCCTGCAGGACGTTACGTAGGTGGTCGCGCAGCAGCGCCTCGGCGCCGTCGCAGTCGTGGTCGGCGACGGCGGAGACCACGCGCCGGTGCTGCTCGATCATCTCGGCGAGATAGCTGGGCACGGGCATGCTCAACCTGCGTACCCGGTTCAGATGGCCACGCGCGCGCTGACTGACGGGCCAGACGGCGTGGTGCTCGGACAGGTCGCACAGCGCCTGGTGGAACGCGTCGTCGAGCACGTAGAACGCGTCGAAGTCGTCGCTGTCGCGCGCGCGCTCCTGCGCACGCAGGTTGTCCTCCAGCGCGGCGATGTCGTCCTCGGTCGCGAGCTCGGCGGAGCGGCGGACGCAGGCGCACTCGAGCGCCTCGCGGATGAACTGGGCGTCGGCGACGGCGGGCGTGGAGATGCGGGTGACGAACGTGCCGAGCTGCGGGACGATCTCGACCAGCCGCTCGTCGCGCAGCCGCACGAGCGCCTCGCGGATCGGGGTGCGGCTCACGCCCAGGCGGGCGGCGAGCTCGTTCTCCGACAGCTGCCGGCCGGGGGCCAGCTCGGCGGTGATGATCGCCGCGCGGAGGGCGGCGTAGGCTTGCACGCGGGCGGACGTCGTCGAGTGCTCACGCAGGAGCGAGCGATCGAGCCGGTCCATGGCTTGAATACTTGCATACAAGCCGCCGAGCCGGCGGCCGTCAGGTGAGCAGCTGCGCGATCGCGGCGACGCCGACGACGACGATCACCCCGCGCAGGACGGCCGGCGAGAGGCGCCGGCCGATTCGTGCGCCGAGCTGCCCGCCCGCCGTCGAGCCGACCGCGAGCAGCAGCGCCGGCTGCCAGGCGACGGAGGCGAAGCAGAGGAAGACGACCGCGGCGACGCCGTTGATGAGCGCGGCCAGCACGTTCTTGAGCGCGTTGAGGCGCTGCAGGTCCTCGGGGAGCGCGATCCCGAGCAGAGCGAGCAGGATGATCCCCTGCGCCGCGCCGAAGTAGCCGCCGTAGATGCCGGTGCCGAACACGCCGCTCCACAGCGCCGGGCCGCCGTGCGGACGCACCTCCTCCCGCCGCGCCGCGAGCGCGCGCGCCAGCCGCGGCTGCACGACCACGAGCACCAGCGCCAGCGCGATCAGCGCCGGGACGACCGCGTCGAACACCGCGCTCGGCAGCGACAGCAGCAGCACCGCGCCGGCGATCCCGCCCAGCAGCGACGCGCTCCCCAGCGCCACGATGCGCCGGTGCTGGCCGGCCAGCTCGGCGCGGTAGCCGATCGCGCCGGAGATCGAGCCCGGCACGAGCCCGACGGTGTTCGACACGTTGGCCGTGACCGGCCCGTAGCCGACGGCGAGCAGGACCGGGAACGTGACCAGCGTGCCCGAGCCGACGACGGTGTTGATCGCGCCGGCGAACACGCCCGCGGCGAGCACGGCGACGCACTCGAGCAGGCTCACACCTGCAGCGTACGGCCGTCCAGCACGCCCGGCACGGCCAGCACGTCGGCCATCACCTCGTCCGGGATGTCGGCGTCGGTCACCACGATCACCACGTTGATGTCGTCGTCGGTGCGGTGCACGCCCTGCGTCGCGCTGGAGATGTTGATCCCGCGGTCCCCCAGCAGGCTTCCGACGCGGCCGAGCATGCCCGGCCGGTTCGGGTAGCGGAAGAGCGTGAGGTGCGCGCCCTCGTCGAGCTGGAGGTTGAAGCGCTGCCCCCACGCCTCCAGCAGGTGCGGGCGATGGCGCCGGCCGAGCGTCGTGCCGGCGACCCGGTAACGCTCCTCGCCGCACACGATCGTGATCCGCACGAGGTCGGCGAAGTCGCGCGCGGCAGCCTCCTTGCGCTCGGACACGCCGATCCCGCGCTCCTCCGCGAGCGTCGGCGCGTTGACGAGGTTCACCTCGTCCTCGGTGTGGCCGGTCAGCACGCCTTGCAGGACGGCGAGCGTGAGCAGGCGCGTGTCGCGCTCGGCGATCCGGCCGAAGTACTCGGTCTCGATCCGGTCGACGCCGTTCGCCAGCGTGACGGCGAGGCGGCCGAGGCGGTCGACGAGCGGGAGGAACGGGCCCAGCACGTCCATGTCCTCCGCGCTGATCGCCGGGATGTTCACCGCGGTCGACACCACGCCACCCGTCAACGCCGCAACCACCTGCTCAGCCGTCTGCACACCCGCCCGATCCTGCGCCTCGGTCGTCGACGCACCCAGATGCGGCGTCACCACCACGTTCGAATACCCCGCAAACAACGGGTAATCCGTGATCGGCTCAGACGGGAACACATCCAACGCCGCACCCGCCACCTTCCCCGAATCCAACGCATCCTTCAACGCCACGTCATCGACCAACTCGCCCCGCGCGCAGTTGATCACCCGCACCCCGTCGCGCATCTGCGCGAACGCCTCCGCGTTCAACCACCCACGCGTCTCCGGCGTCCTGGGCAGATGCAGCGTGACGAAGTCAGCCTGCGCATACAGCTCAGCGGGAGAGTCGGCCTTCTCGGCGCCCAACTCACGGAACCGCTCCGTGGAAACGTAGGGATCAAACGCGACGATCCGCATCCCGAACGCCCGCGCCCGCCCCGCGACGAGCTGCCCGATCCGCCCGAACCCCAACACCCCCAACGTCTTCTCATACACCTCCACCCCACCGAACCGCGACCGCTCCCACTTGCCGGAGGTCAGCGACGCGTGCGCCTGCGGGATGTTGCGTGCCAACGCCAACATCAACGCGATCGTGTGCTCCGCCGCCGCCACGATGTTCGACTGCGGCGCATTCGCCACCACGATCCCACGCTTCGTCGCCGCCGCCACATCCACGTTGTCCACACCGATCCCCGCCCGGCCGATCACCCGCAGATTGTCGGCCCGCCCG
>DATHJG010000060.1:0-3703 GCA_035489875.1 Solirubrobacteraceae bacterium
AACTACTGGGGCTACTCGTCGATCGGCTACTTCGCGCCGCACGCCGCCTACGCCGCGACCGGCGAGGGCGGGCAGGAGGTGCGCGAGTTCAAGGGCATGGTCAAGGCGCTGCACCGGGCCGGGATCGAGGTGATCCTCGACGTCGTCTACAACCACACCGCGGAAGGGAACCACCTCGGTCCGACGCTCGCGTTCAAGGGCGTCGACAACAAGAGCTACTACCGCCTCACGCCCGAGGACGAGCGCTTCTACATGGACTTCACGGGCACGGGGAACTCGCTCAACGTCGTCCACCCGAGCGTGCTGCGGATGATCATGGACTCGCTCCGCTACTGGGTGAGCGAGTGCCATGTGGACGGCTTCCGCTTCGACCTCGCCTCCGCGCTCGCCCGCGAGCTGTACGACGTCGACCGCCTGTCGGCGTTCTTCGACGTGATCCACCAGGACCCGGTCCTCTCCCAGGTCAAGCTGATCGCCGAGCCCTGGGACGTCGGCCCGGGCGGCTACCAGGTCGGCAACTTCCCGGTGCTGTGGTCGGAGTGGAACGGGATCTACCGCGACACGATGCGCGACTTCTGGCGCGGGGAGGCCGACGGCGGCGAGTTCGCGCGCCGGCTGACCGGCTCGAGCGACCTCTACCAGGACGACGGCCGGCGCCCGTTCGCGTCGGTCAACTTCATCACCGCCCACGACGGGTTCACGCTGCGCGACCTCGTGACCTACAACGAGAAGCACAACGAAGCCAACCTGGAGGACAACCGCGACGGGAGCGACGACAACCGGTCGTGGAACTTCGGCGTCGAGGGGGAGACCGACGACCCGGAGGTCAACGCGCTGCGCGAGCGCCAGGAGCGCAACTTCCTCGCCACGCTGCTGCTCTCCCAGGGCGCGCCGATGCTGCTCGGCGGCGACGAGATCGCGCGCACGCAGCACGGCAACAACAACGCCTGGTGCCAGGACAACGAGCTCTCGTGGTTCGACTGGGGGCTCGACGAGCGCGGCGAGCGGCTGCTCGAGTTCACGAAGCGCCTGATCGCGCTGCGCCGGGCCCATCCCATGTTCCATCGGCGCGACTTCCTGACCGGCGAGGACCGCGCCGGCTCCGGCCTGCCGGACGCGTGGTGGTTCCGGCTCGACGGCCGGCGGATGACGCAGCACGACTGGAGCACCGGCGCGCACCGGCTCGGGCTGTTCCTCAACGGCGAGGGGATCACCGCGCCGGGCCCCGAGGGCGAGCGGGTGGAGGACAGCTCGTTCCTGCTCCTGTTCAACGCCGCCGGGGAGGACGCCCGCTTCACCCTGCCGAGCCGCCGCTTCGGCGCCCAGTGGACGCTCGTGCTCGACACCGCCGCGCCCGACGCCGAGCCGGGCTCGCGCACCCTGCGCGCGCAGGCGCCGCTGGACGTGAGGGCCCGGTCGCTCGTGCTGCTGCGCCGGGTCGACTGACGTGGCCGCGTTCCGGGCGACGTATCGGCTGCAGCTCGCCGAGGGGATGACGTTCGCCGATGCGGCGGCGCTCGTCCCGTACCTGCGCGACCTCGGCGTCTCGCACCTCTACCTCTCGCCGGCGTTCGCGGCGCGCGCCGGCTCCCCGCACGGCTACGACGTGATCGACCCCACGCGGTTCTCCGATGCGCTCGGCGGCGCGGACGGCTTCCGTGCGCTGGCCGCCACGGCGCGCGGCGCAGGCCTGGGCATCGTGCTCGACATCGTGCCGAACCACATGGCGGCCGACGCGGCCAACCCGTACTGGGCCGATCCCGAGCGGCGCCGGACGTTCTTCGACCTCGACCCCGACACCGGCCGCCACCGGCGCTTCTTCGACGTCGACCACCTCGCCGGCGTGCGCCAGGAGGATCCCGAGGTGTTCGCGGAGACGCATCGGCTGGCGCTTGCGCTCGTGCGCGACGGGCTGGTGGACGGGCTGCGCGTGGACCACCCCGACGGGCTCGCCGACCCGGCGGGCTACCTGGAGCGGCTGCGCGACGGCGGGGCCGAGCACGTGTGGGTGGAGAAGATCCTGATGGGATCCCACCCACCCCGGGAGTCGCTGCGCGACTGGCCGGTGGAGGGCACGGTCGGCTACGAGTTCCTCGACGACGTCTGCGCGCTGTTCGTCGACCCCACCGGCGAGGCGCCGCTGACCAGCTTGTGGGAGGAGCTCAGCGGCGACGCTCGGCCGTTCGGCGACTGGGCCGCGGAGGCCAAGCTCGAGCAGGCGCGCACCACGTTCGCCCCGGAGGCGGACTGGCTGCGGCGGCTGTGGCCGGGCGTCGAAGGGGTCGAGGAGGCGCTCGCCGCGCTGCCCGTCTACCGCACGTACATCCGCGACCGGCCCGCGCCGGACGATCTGCGCGTGCTGCGCGAGGCGGGGCTCGCGGCATGGCTCGCAGACGCGCCGCCGGCGTTCGTGACGCGCTTCCAGCAGACGACGCCGCCGATCATGGCCAAGGGCGTCGAGGACACCGCGTTCTACCGCTACGCCCGGCTGCTCGCGTTGAACGACGTCGGCGGCGACCCGAGCCGGTTCTCACTCGGCGTGGACGCGTTCCACGCGGCCAACGCGCAGCGCGCCGAGCGCTTCCCGCGCGGCTTCCTGATCACGCAGACGCACGACACGAAGCGCTCCGGCGACGTGCGCGCCCGGATCGGCGCGCTGGCCGGCATGGCGGAGGAGTGGTCGGCGCAGGTGCGGCGCTGGCGTGCGATCTGCGAGCCGCTGCGGGCCGGCGGCGCCCCCGACCCGATCGAGGAGCACACGATCTTCCAGACGCTCGTCGGCGCGTGGCCGATCGCGCCCGAGCGCCTGTGCGCGTACATGGAGAAGGCGCTGCGCGAGGCGAAGCGCACCACGAGCTGGGTGGAGCCGGACGCGGGCTGGGAGGCGCGCGTGCTGGCGTACTGCCGCGCGCTCTATGACCACGCGCCGTTCCTGGCCGCGCTCGAGCCGTTCGCCGAACGGGTCGCGGCGGCCGGCGAGCTGCACGCGCTGCGCCAGACCGCGCTCAAGCTCACCGTGCCGGGCGTGCCGGACGTCTACCAGGGCGACGAGCTCGTCGCGCTCTCGCTCGTCGATCCCGACAACCGCCGCCCGGTGGACTGGGAGCGCCGCCGCGCGCTGCTGGACGAGCTGCGCGCGGGCGCGGCGCCGGCGGATCCCGACGCGCGCAAGCTGTTCCTCATCCGCGCGCTGCTCGCGCTGCGCGCGCGCCGGCCGGAGCCGTTCGCCGCCGGCGGGTACACGCCGCTCGACGCCGGCCCGGACGCGGTCGCGTTCCTGCGCGGCGACGAGATCGCGGTCGCCCTGCCGATCCGCGAGGGCGGCCTCGACACGTTCGCGTTCGACCTGCCACGCGGGACCTGGCGACCGGCCTTCGAGGCCGACCTGCTGCCCGGCGCAGAGATCAACGTGCTCGAGCGAACCTAGAGAGGGACCGCGTCGTCGTCGTCACCGTCCAGGACACGCGCTCATCGACGGCGGCGACCACCGCTCGCGCCTAACCGCCAGCGCAATCGCGAGGCCGGGTGCGGGCGAGGCTGGGCTGACGCTCAGCGCTCGACGGCGGCTCGGGCGGGGCCGAGGACACCGCGGCCGGCCTCGACGCGGCGGCCCTCGACCGTCTCGCGCTGGCGCTCGGCGCGGGCGATGAGCTCGTCCAGCCGCGCTGCCGCGACGTCGTCCGCCGGCTGGGCGCGCAGCGCG
>DATHJG010000061.1:0-7082 GCA_035489875.1 Solirubrobacteraceae bacterium
TCCTACCTGGCCGTGGTCGAGCAGATAGGGGAGGTGTCGTCGGGCGGGTACTTCCTGATCTTCTGGATGTTCCAGAACCCGCCGGACCTGCTGTTCAGCGTCATCAAGGCCATGGCGATGGCTACCGTCATCGTGCTGGTCGGGTGCTACTACGGCTATACCGCGTCCGGGGGACCGGTCGGCGTCGGCACCGCGACCGCGAAGTCGATGGTGCTCAACATCGTGCTCGTGCACCTGATCGGCATGCTGGGCACCCAGATCTTCTGGGGTGCGAACCCACGAGCTCCAATCGGAGGCTGACCCGCAGTGCCTGACGACCGCAGCACCCCGCTGATCCGCCGCGAAGGCGAGTCCGACCACGACGAGTACCAGTGGCACACGGGTGAGCAGCGCCCGACCGGCGTCGAGGACGCCGTCGAGTTCGTCGAGGTCCACAAGGCGTTCGGGCGCAACAAGATCCTGCGCGGCCTCAACCTCGGCATCCCCGAGGACAAGATCTCGATGATCCTCGGGCCGTCCGGCACCGGCAAGTCGGTCTGCATCAAGCACATGGTCGGCCTGCTCTATCCCGACGAGGGCGACGTGCTGGTGCACGGCGAGTCCGTCCCCAACATGCCCGACGACCGGCTGTTCGAGATGCGCAAGAAGTTCGGGGTCCTGTTCCAGGACGGCGCGCTGTTCGGCTCGATGGACCTGTACGACAACGTCGCGTTCCCGCTCCGGCAGCACACCGACAAGGGCGAGGACGAGATCGAGGAGATCGTCATGCGCCGCCTGCGCGAGGTGGGCCTCGAAGGCTCGCGCGACAAGGCGCCGAACGAGCTCTCGGGCGGCATGCGCAAGCGCGCAGGCTTCGCGCGCGCGCTCGTGCTCGACCCCGACATCGTGCTGTTCGACGAGCCCGACTCGGGCCTCGACCCGGTCCGCACGGCGCTGCTGTGCGAGCTGATCAAGGAGGTCCACGAGGAGAACGGCGGCGCCTACGTGGTGATCACGCACGACATCATGTCCGCCAAGCGCGTGGCGGAGTACATCGCCGTGCTGTGGAGGGGCCGGATCGTCGAGTCGGGTCCCGCCGACGAGCTGTTCGACTCCGAGAACCAGTTCGTCCGCCAGTTCCTGGCTGGCGCGTCACAAGGCCCGCTGGGGATGGAGTGACGGTCGCCCGCGCCGCCGCCGTCCTCGCACTCGCCCTGGTCGTCGCGCTGGCCGCGTGGCTGCTGCTGCTGCGCGGCGGGGGCGGAACCGAATACACGCTGTTGTTCGAGACCGCCGGGCAACTCGTGCCCGACAACGACGTGCAGGTCGGCGGGCGGCGCGTCGGGTCGGTCCGCTCGATCGAGCTGACGAAGGACAACCAGGCCGCGGTCAAGGTGCGCGTGGAGGAGCCGTTCGCGCCCCTGCGGGAGGGGACGAAGGCGACGATCAGGCTGACGTCGCTGGCGGGCATCGCGAACCGGTACGTCGCGCTCACGCCCGCGCCCGATAGCGCGAAGGCGCTGCCGGACGGCGCGACGCTGACGACCGCGTCGACGACGCCGGTCGTCGACCTCGACCAGATCTTCAACACGCTCGACGAGAAGACGCGCGGCGACCTGCAGGACGTCGTGAAGGGCTTCGCCCGCCAGTACAGCGGCAAGGGCGCCGAGGCCGGCGAGGCGGCGGAGTACTTCAACCCGCTGCTGTCGACGTCGCGCCGGCTGGTCGGTGAGGTGACCGAGGACGAGAGCAGCCTGACGCGCTTCATCGTCGACTCCTCCCGCCTGGTCACCGCGCTGGCGGAGAAGCGCGACGACCTCGCGGCGCTCGTCGGCAACGCGAACACGACGGCGCGGGCGATCGGCTCGGAGAACGTCGCGCTGGCGCGCGCGCTGGGGCTGCTGCCGACGACGCTGCGGCGCGCCAACACGACGTTCGTGAACCTGCGCGCGACCCTCGACGACCTCGACGTGCTCGTCGCCGAGTCCAAGCCGGCGACCAAGGACCTGGCGCCGTTCCTGCGCGAGCTGCGCCCGCTCGTGGCGGACGCACGGCCGACGATCCGCGACCTGCGCACGCTCGTGTCGCGCAACGGGTCGAACAACGACCTGACCGACGCGACGCGCAAGATGCCGGCGCTGCAGCGCGTCGCCACGCCGGCGTTCCGCGACGGCCGCGAGGCGCTGCAGAAGGCCCAGCCGGTGCTCGAGTTCATCCGTCCCTACGCGCCGGAGTTCACCGGCTGGCTGCGCGACTTCGGTCAGGGCGCCTCCAACTACGACGCGAACGGCCACTACGCGCGCATCCAGCCGATCTTCAACGCGTTCACCTTCAACGACAACCCGGCGGGCGGCGTGCTCACCCCGATCCCGCCGTCGCAGCGCTTCGACGGGCTGGAGACCAACCAGCTGCGCCGCTGCCCGGGCGCCGCGTCCCAGCCGGCCGCCGACGGCTCGGCGCCGTGGCGCGACGCCTCCGGCACGCTCGACTGCGACCCGAACCTGGTGCTGCCCGGGCCATGAGGACCGCCGTCCCAGTCGCCGCCGTCCTGATCGTCGCCGCGCTCGCGGCGCTGTTCTTCGTGACCCGCTCGGAGGACGACGCGTACCGCGTGCGCGCGGTCTTCGACAACGCCGGCTTCATCATCCCCGGCGAGGACGTCAAGGTCGCCGGCGTGAAGGTCGGCTCGATCGACGCGGTCGAGGTGACGCCGGACTTCAAGGCCGCGGTCGTGCTGAAGATCGACGACCCGGGCTACCAGGACTTCCGCGCCGACGCGAACTGCATCGTCCGCCCGCAGTCGCTGATCGGCGAGAAGTTCGTCGAGTGCGAGCCGACGCAGGAGCACGCCGTCGGCGCCGAGCCGCCGGGGGAGCTGCGCCGGATCGCGCGCGGCCCGGGTGAGGGCCAGTACCTGCTGCCGGTGCAGAACACGTCGAAGTCGGTCGACCTCGACCTGCTCAACGACATCATGCGCGAGCCCGAGCGCGCGCGCCTGTCGATCATCCTCAACGAGCTGGGCGTCGGCCTCGCCGGCCGCGGCGACGACCTCAACGAGGTGATCCGGCGCGCCAACCCGGCGCTGAAGGAGGTCGACGAGGTGCTGCGGCTGCTCGCGCGCCAGAACGACCAACTCGAGCAGCTCGCGGTGGACGGGGACACGATCATGGAGCCGCTCGCACGCGAGCGCGCGCACGTGTCGTCCTCGATCGCGAACATGGGCGCGGTCGCCGCCGCCACCGCCGAGCGGCGCGTCGACCTCGAGGCGGACATCGCGCGGCTGCCGCAGTTCCTGCGCGAGCTGCGGCCGACGATGGTCCGGCTCGGCGCGCTGTCGGACGAGATGACGCCGGTCATGTCCGACCTCGGCGACGTCGCGCCCGACCTCAACCGCTTCCTGCTCGAGCTCGGCCCGTTCTCCCAGGCCGGCATTCCGGCGCTCGACTCGCTCGGCGAGGCGTCGAAGATCGGCAAGCCGGCGATCGAGAAGTCGCTGCCGGTGATCAAGGACACGCGCACGCTCGCGAGCGCGGCGCGCCCCGTCGGCAAGACGCTCGCCGAGGTGCTCCAGTCGTTCCAGCGCAACGACGGCATCGAGCGCCTGATGGACTACCTGTTCTTCCAGGCGGCAGCGGTCAACGGCTTCGACTCGTTCGGGCACTACTTGCGCGCCGGCCTGATCGTCAACCAGTGCACGAACTACGCGGTCGACCCGACGCCCGGCTGCTCGGCGAACTTCCGCCAGGTCAGCGCGAGCGCGTCGGCCGCCGGCGCCGATTCGATGCCGCGAGACCCGATCCTCGCCTGGACGGCGCGCGTGCTGCAGGGGCTCGACCCGAAGCTGCCGGCGAAGCAGCAGCAGAGCGTCAAGCGGCGCGACAAGCCGAGCAGGCCCGCGCAGCGCAACGGGTCCGCCCCGGCGCCGCAGCGCGCGCCCGCGCCGCAGGCGCCCGCCGCGACGCCCACGCCCGCACCGACGCCCGCGGCCACGCCGGCCCCGGCGGGCGGCGGCGGGAGCGGGAACCCGGTCGACCCGCTGCTCGACTACCTCTTCGGAGGTGACGGCTGATGGCCGGACGCGGCGGCGTGGCCGGCAACCCGGTGCTGGTCGGCGCAGCGACCGTGCTCGTCGTGCTGGTCGCCGTGTTCCTGGCGTACAACGCCAACCAGGGGCTGCCGTTCGTCCCGACCTACTCAATCGCGGTCCAGATGCCCAGCGCCGCGAACCTCGTGCGCGGCAACGAGGTGCGGATCGGCGGCACGCGCGTCGGCACGGTCGACAAGATCGAGGTCGAGCGCCAGGACGACGGCACGAGCATCGCCGTGCTCGGGCTCAAGCTCGAGCGCTCGGTCGCCCCGCTGCCGAACGACTCGACCGTGATCGTCCGGCCGCGCTCGGCGCTCGGACTGAAGTACGTCGAGCTGACCCGCGGCACGTCGCGCGACGGCTTCGCGGACGGCGACACGGTGCCGCTCGCCTCGGCCACGCCTGCTCCGGTCGAGTTCGACGAGTTCGTGAACATGTTCGACGAGGACACGCGCGCCGCCGCGGCGACGAACCTCCAGGGGTTCGGCGACGCGTTCGCGGGCCGCGGCCCGAGCATCAACCAGGCGATCGGCGCGCTCCGGCCGCTGCTGCGCGACATCATCCCGGTGGCGCAGAACCTGTCGAGCCGGGAGACCGACCTGCCGCGCTTCATCGGCGAGCTGGCCGACGCGGCGCGCATCGTCGCGCCGGCCGCCGAGTCGCAGGCGCAGTTGTTCGTCGGACTCGACGCGACGTTCGGCGCGCTGCGCGAGGTGGCGCGGCCGTACATCCAGGAGTCGATCTCGGAGGGGCCGGAGACGCTCGACGCCGCGATCGCCGGCTTCCCCGTCCAGCGACCGTTCCTGGCCAACTCCGAGGGCCTGTTCCGCGAGCTGCGTCCGGGCGTGCGCGCGCTGCGCACCGGCGCGCCGGACCTCGCCGACGCGCTTGAGGTCGGCACGCCGGTGCTGAAGCGCACGCCGCCGCTCAACGAGCGGCTGGCGTCGCTGCTGACCGAGCTCCAGACGTTCGCCGAGGACCCGCTCGTGCCGCAGGGCATCCGCCGGCTGACGGCCACGGTCCGCAGCCTCGACCCGACGCTGCGGCACCTCGCGCCGGCGCAGACGACCTGCAACTACATCGCGCACTGGTTCCGCAACATCAGCTCGCTGCTGTCCGAGGGCGACGCGAACGGCACCTGGCAGCGCTTCATCATCGTCGCGACGCCGCAGGGCCCGAACAACGAGGGCGGCCCGTCGTCGGCGCCGGCGGACGGGCCGACGCTCGAGAACCACCTGCACACCAACCCGTACCCGAACACGGCGTCGCCGGGGCAGCCGAAGGAGTGCGAGGCCGGCAACGAGACGTTCCTCAAGGGGCGCACGGTCACGTCGAACGTGCCCGGCACGCAGCAGGCCTCGACGGAGGGCAAGCCCTGATGGCCCGCACGCGCCGCCGCCAGCCCCGCAGCCCGTTCGCGGTCGGCCTGATCGCGCTCCTCGTGATCGGCATCCTCGTGTTCCTCGGCTTCACCAAGGACATCCCGTTCACGCGCGGCTACGAGGTCACGGCCGTCTTCAACTCCGCGAACGGCCTCCGGCCCGACTCGCCGGTCCGGATCGCCGGCGTCGACGTCGGCAAGGTGAAGAGGGTCGAGGGCCAGCAGGGCACCGACAACGCCGTCGTCACGATGGCGATCGACGACAGCGGGCTGCCGCTCCACGAGGACGCGACGCTGAAGATCCGCCCGCGCATCTTCCTCGAGGGCAACTTCTTCGTCGACATGTCACCGGGCTCGCCGGGCGCGCCGGAGCTCGACGACGGCGGCACGATCGCGGTGACGCAGACCTCGACCCCGGTGCAGCTCGACCAGGTGCTCACGGCGCTCCAGTCCGACACCCGCCAGGACCTGCGCGACGTGCTCGAGGGCCTGGGCACCGCCCTGAGCTCCAAGCCGACCGCGGCGGACAATCGCGACGCCGATCCCGCGGCGCGCGGCGAGACCGCAGCCAAGTCGTGGAACGACGCGTACACCGACGCCGGCCCGGCGGCGCGGTCCCAGGCCCAGGTCAACGAGGCGTTCCTCGGCACCGAGCCCGAGCAGGACCTCGGGCGGCTGATCGAGGGGACCGGCAAGACGGCCGCCGGGCTCGTGCGCAACGAGAGCGAGCTCAAAGCCCTGGTCACGAACTTCAACGTGACGATGGGCGCGCTCGCGTCCGAGAACGCGAACCTGAGCGCCTCGATCCGCGAGCTCGCGCCGACGCTCGAGAACGCCAACGCCGCGTTCGCCTCGCTCAACGCGGCGTTCCCGGCCACGCGCGCCTTCGCGCGGGAGATCCTGCCCGGCGTGCGCGAGACGGCGGCGACGATCGACGCGTCGTTCCCGTGGGTCGAGCAGATGCGCGGGCTGGTGAGCAACGCCGAGCTGCAGGGGCTGGCGCGCGACCTCTCGCCGGCGACGCGCGACCTCGCCCGCCTCACCGACCAGGCGATCGAGCTGCTGCCGCAGACGGACCTGGTGTCCAAGTGCGCGCGCGACGTGCTGCTGCCGACCGGCGACGTCGTGATCCGCGACGAGTTCCAGACGGGGCGCGAGAACTACAAGGACTTCTTCTACGCGATGGCCGGCCTCGCCGGCGAGGGCCAGAACTTCGACGGCAACGGGATGTACGTGCGGTTCCAGACCGGCGGCGGCTCGCAGCAGGTCTCGCTCGGCCCGGGCAACGCCGGCACGCCGCCGCAGTTCGGCGGCCTGCCCACGCCGCCGCTCGGCAACCGCCCGGCCTACCCGGGCAAGCTGCCGCCGTACGTGAACGACCAGCCCTGCTACCGCCAGACGCCGCCCGACCTCAACGGCCCCGCGGCGGCCAAGACCGCGCCGATCGTGGGGCAGCGATGAGCGCGATCCGCAAGCACCTCGTCGACGTCCTGGCGATCCTCGGCCTGGTCGTCGTCGCCCTCGGCGTGGCGTCGGTGATCCTCGCCAACCAGCGGCTCGCGCTGCCCGGCTGGATGCCGGTGCTGGGGCAGGACTTCACCGAGGTCGACGCCGAGCTGTCGAGCGCGCAGGCGG
>DATHJG010000062.1:0-4229 GCA_035489875.1 Solirubrobacteraceae bacterium
CGATCCCGCGCATCTCGCGCGCCCAGTCGATGGACGCGCTCTCCAGCCAGGCGACCGTCTCCGGCTACCGCGCCGTGCTGATCGCCGCGCAGGAGCAGGGCCGCTTCTTCCCGATGCTGATGACCGCGGCGGGGACGATCCCACCCGCGCAGGTGCTCGTGCTCGGCGCCGGCGTCGCCGGCCTGCAGGCGATCGCCACGTCGCGCCGCCTCGGCGCCGTCGTGACCGCGTTCGACGTGCGCGCCGCGGTCAAGGAGCAGGTCCAGTCGCTCGGCGCGAAGTTCCTCGAGGTCGAGGGCTCGGCCGACGCCGAGGCCGCCGGCGGCTACGCGCGCGCGCTGACCGAGGAGGAGCAGCAGGCGCAGCGCGACGCGCTCGCCGCCCAGATCGCGAAGTCCGACGTCGTGATCACGACCGCGCTCGTCCCCGGCCGCCCCGCGCCGAAGCTGATCACCACCGACGCCGCGAACGCGATGAAGCCCGGCAGCGTGATCGTCGACCTCGCCGGCGAGGCGGGCGGCAACGCCGAGCTGACGAGGCCGGGCGAGACGTACGTGACCGACCGCGGCGTGACGATCGCGGCGCCGCTCAACCTGCCGAGCAGCATGGCCGAGCACGCGTCCCAGCTCTACGCGCGCAACGTCGCGTCGCTGCTCGAGCTGATGACCGGCGAGAACGGCGCGCTGACGCTGGACTTCGACGACGAGATCATTGCCGGCGCGTGCATCACCCGCGGCGGCGAGATCGTGAACGAGGGCGCCAGGCGCGCCGCCGGAGGGAGCTAGCGATGGATCTGCTGACCGAGCTCGCGATCCTCGTGCTTGCCGCGTTCGTGGGCTTCGAGGTGATCTCGAAGGTCCCGAACACGCTGCACACGCCATTGATGTCGGCGACCAACGCGATCCACGGCATCGTGCTGCTCGGCGCGATCCTCGTGATCGGGCCGGCGACCGGGTTCCTGAACGACTTCCTGCTGGTGATCGCGATCGCGTTCGGCACGATCAACGTCGTCGGCGGCTTCCTCGTCACCGACCGCATGCTCGGGATGTTCAAAACGAGGCCGGCGAAGCCGACGCCGGTGACGAGCGCTAGCGAGGCAGAGCGCAAGCCCGATCCGAGCGAAGCGGTGGCGAGCGCGAAGCGCGAGACAGGTGACGAGCAGTGAGCCGGCTCGACGCCGTCAACCTGCTCTACATCGTCGGCTTCGCGCTGTTCATCGTCGGCCTGCGGATGGTGCGCGGCCCGCGGACCGCCGTCAACGGCAACCTGATCGCCGCGGTGGGCATGGGCATCGCGCTGGTCGCGACGCTGATCGACCCGCGGATCGGCGACTGGGTGTTGATCGTCATCGGCGTCGCGATCGGGACCGCGATCGGCATCCCGGCCGCGCGCAACGTGAAGATGACCGCGATGCCGCAGATGGTCGCGCTGTTCAACGGCGTCGGCGGTGGCGCGGTCGCGCTGATCTCGCTCGTGGAGTTCCGCGAGAGCCTCGACCTCCCGCTGGAGTCCCTGATCCCGATCGTGTTCGCCGCGATCATCGGCTCGATCTCGTTCTGGGGCTCGAACATCGCGTTCTCCAAGCTGCAGGAGCTGAAGTGGGCCAAGCGGCGGTTCCCGGCGCGGCCGCTCACGTTGATCAACATCGGCCTCGCGGCGGTCGTGCTCGTGCTCGCGGTGACGATCGTCGCCGGCGCCGACGCCGAGATCCTGTTCTGGCTCCTGCTGCTCGCCGCCGGCGTGCTCGGCATCACCGCCGTGCTACCGATCGGCGGCGCGGACATGCCGGTGGTGATCTCCACCCTGAACGCGTTCACGGGCCTGAGCGCTGCGGCGGCCGGCATCGCGCTCGACAATACGGCGCTGATCGTGGCCGGCATGCTCGTCGGCGCGTCGGGCTCGCTCTTGACCAAGCAGATGGCCGAGGCGATGAACCGCTCGATCGGCAACGTGTTCTTCGGCGGGTTCGGCGCGACCGCCGGCGCGATCGCGACGGCCGACGACGGCGTCGACCGCACGGTGCGCTCGACCAGTGCGGCCGACGTCGCGATCCAGCTCTCCTACGCGCGGCTCGTCGTCGTCGTGCCCGGCTACGGGATGGCGGTCGCGCAGGCGCAGCGTGCGGTCGCCGACCTCGCCGGCGAACTGGAGAAGCGCGGCGTCGAGGTGCTCTACGCGATCCACCCGGTCGCGGGGCGCATGCCCGGGCACATGAACGTGCTGCTGGCCGAGGCCGACGTGCCGTACGACAAGCTCAAGGAGATGGACGACATCAACGGCGAGTTCGCGCGCACCGACGTCGCGCTGATCATCGGCGCCAACGACGTGACGAACCCCGCCGCGCGGACCGTGGCCGACTCGCCGATCTACGGGATGCCGATCCTCGACGTCGACAAGGCCAGCTCGGTCGTCGTGCTCAAGCGCTCCATGGCGAGCGGCTTCGCCGGCATCGACAACCCACTCTTCTACGACCAGAAGACCTCCATGCTCTTCGGCGACGCCAAGGCGTCGGTCGCCGACATCACCTCCGAAGTGCACGCGCTCTGACAATTCACAAGGTGGCGCCGTCACTGCGGTTAGGGTGCCGCGCCATGAGGAGACTTCGCCTTCCACTCGCCGCCTTCGCCGCGGCGCTCGCGCTCGCCGCCCCGGCGAGCGCCGCCTCGCCCGACGTGGTCATCAGCCAGGTCTACGGCGGCGGCGGCAACAGCGGTGCGACGCTGCGCAACGACTTCATCGAGCTGTTCAACCGGGGCAGCGCCCCGGTCGACCTCGGCACCTGGTCGGTCCAGTACAACTCGGCCGCCGGCACCGGCGCATGGCAGGTGACGAACCTGACCGGCACGATCCAGCCCGGCCGTTATCACCTCGTCCAAGAGGCGCAGGGGACGGGCGGGTCGGTCGATCTGCCCACCCCGGACGACGTCGGCGCGATCACGATGAGCGGCACCGGCGCGCGGGTCGCGCTCGCGACCACCCAGAGCCCGCTCGCGTGCAACAGCACGCCGCGCTGCTCGGTGTTCGCCGACGTCCGCGACTTCGTCGGCTGGGGGACTGCGGCCGACTTCGAGGGCGCCGGCGCGGCCCCGGCGACCACCAACCCGACGGCCGTGCTGCGGGACGAGGCCGGCTGCCAGGACACCGACGACAACGCCGCCGACTTCGCCACCGCCACGCCCGCGCCGCGCAACGGCGCGGCGGCCGCGAGCCCCTGCACCGGCCCGCAGCCGCCCGTCGCCGCCTGCGGCGGCCCGCTCACGGTCGTCCAGGGCGACGCCGCCGAGCGCGCCGTCTCCGCGACCGACCCGGACGCGCGCGTCACCGACCTCGCGCTGGCGGTCGCGCCGGCCGCGGCCGGGATCACGCTGACCGACGAGGCGCCGGCCGGCGCGAACGGCGAGCCCGCGACCGGCATCGTGCGGGTCGCAGCCGGCGTCCCAGCCGGCACGTACACGGCGACGCTCACCGCCACCAACGACGCCGCCACGCCCGAGACCGGCAGCTGCACGCTCACGATCACCGTGGCCGCGTTCGACGCGACGCCGATCGGAACGCTCCAGGGCAGCGGCTTCGCGACGCCGTTCCCGAACCAGACGCGCAGCGTCGAGGCCGTCGTGATCGGCCACGACGACGAGATCGGGCAGTCGACCAGCGGCGTCTTCCCCGAGGACCGCGGGCTCTATGTCCAGGACGCCGGCGACGGGAACGACGCCACGTCCGACGGCATCTTCGTCGCCGAGATCCTCGACCCCCAGATGGTCGAGCACTTCCCGCTGGGGACGAAGGTGCGCATCACCGGCACGGTGCGCGAGAAGTTCAACCAGACGATCATCGACACCAACGGGAACCCGTCCGCGGTGCAGGCGCGCGGCTCGGGGGCGCTGCCGGCGCCCGTGACGCTCGATCCCGCGGCGGCCAAGAGCCAGACCGGCACCGCGGCGGGCCGCTCGTACTACGAGCGCTTCGAGGGCTCGCGCGTGCGGATCGCCGAGGCGACCGCCAACTCCGGCGGCACCAACAAGTTCCACGAGCTGTTCCTCACGCTGGGCTTCGAGCAGGACCGCGTGTTCCGCACCGACGCGGCGCAGGACCTGATCGCCGCCGACTCGGATGCGGGCGCCGGGAACCCGCCGTTCCCGCTGCTCGACGAGGACGGCTCCACCACGACGGTGGAGGCCGACCTGTTCGATCAGGTCTCCAACGTCGTCGGCCCGATGACGTTCGACTTC
>DATHJG010000063.1:0-3034 GCA_035489875.1 Solirubrobacteraceae bacterium
CGACCCGGCGCGTCTCGGACCACCGGGCCTGCCGCCGTCGCCAACGGCTTCCCAGACGCCGGCCTGCCACCCTCGCGGCGCTGAACGCCCCAGGCCTGACCGCCTGACCGCCGCCGGTTGTCCGCCGCGGCGGCGTCAGCCTGCCTGAAACGCCGGCGCGCAACGCCGGAAACCGCCGCGGATCCCCGCCGCGGCTCGCGGCGCCACCATGGCCGCCGAGCAGCAACCGAACGACCCCGAAACGAGCTCCGGCACCCCTGATCGAGGTGCCGGAATGGCGGGTGAGCGTCCGCCTACAGCCTTTCTGAAGCTGTAGGCGGAACTCTCCCGAGTGGAGACGGTGGGAATTGAACCCACGTCCGCAATCGCGTGAAAGGTGGTGTCTACGAGCATGTCCGGCGCTCTGGATCTCACCCTCCGCTCGCCTCGCCGGCGGGGTTACGAAGGGCCAGCCTGATCGAATGTCCCCCCGGGCGGCTCAGGCAGGCGTTCCGGGGGCAGTGGCCCGCTAGTTGACTCAGCCGTATCCCGTCGCAGGCTCCGGGGGCCAAGGCTCGTCACCTAGTTTGTGCTAGGCAGCGAGCGCGTAGTCGTGAGACTTCGCAATTGTGTTGTGCCGGGGTTTTACGAGGCCTCCGGCACCTCGACTCGCAACCACCCCCACGAACCGACCACGTCGAAGCCTGTCGTCCCCAGGGGTTTGTACCGCTTGCATTGTAGGCGCTCGGCCGCGGCGGCGAAAGGCGGCGGCAGGGACGGCACCGGTGGGATCGCGGCGGCGGAGCGTCCCCAGTGTCCCCCGCGGGGGATCGCCAGCCGGTGCCGCCCTGCCTGCCGCAGTCCACTTTGGAAGCGCTCGATCAGCCATCCCTGAAGCCGCAGTAAGTTCCGCATAAGCGGCCGCCGATAGCCTCCGGCCATGGACACCTTCGACGTGGTGGTGATCGGCGCCGGGCCCGGCGGCGAGGTGGCGGCCGGCCGGCTGGCGGAGGCGGGGCTGCAGGTCGCGATCGTGGAGGACCGGAAGGTCGGCGGCGAGTGCACGTTCTGGGCCTGCATGCCGTCCAAGGCGCTCTTGCGGCCGGGCGAGATCCTCGCCGAGACGCGTCGCGTGCCGGGCGCCGCGGAGGCCGTGACCGGCGACCTGGACGTCCCCGCGGTGCTGAAGCGCCGCGACGAGATCATCCACGACCTCGACGACAGCTCGATGCTGCCATGGCTGGAAGAGCGCGGCATCACGCTGTATCGCGGCCGGGGCCGGCTGGACGGAGAGAAGCGCGTCGTCGTCGGGGAGCAGACGCTCGCGGTGCGCCGCGCGGTGATCCTCGCGGGCGGCACCAACCCGCTGCTGCCGCCGATCGAGGGGCTCGCCGAGGCCAAGCCGTGGACCAACCGCGAGGCGACCACCGCGCACGACATCCCCGCGAGCCTGATCGTCATGGGCGGCGGCGTCGTCGGCGTCGAGATGACCCAGGCGTACTGCTCGCTGGGCGCGCGCGTGACGCTGATCGAGGGCGAGCGACGGCTGCTGCCGCGCGAGGAGGAGTTCGCCTGCGAGCAGGTCACCGAGGCGCTCGCCGAGCAGGGCGTCGACATCCGCACCGGCCAGCAGGCGACCGCGGTCCGCCGCGACGGAGACCGCGGCCCGGTCAGCGTCGCGCTCGGCGACGGCAGCGTCGTCGCCGGCGACGAGCTGCTCGCCGCCGTCGGGCGCACGCCGCACACCCACGAGCTCGGGCTGGAGACGGTCGGCCTCGAGCCCGGCGGCTACGTGAAGGTCGACCGGCACTCGCGCGTGCCGAGCCACGACTGGCTCTACGCGATCGGCGACCTCAACGGCCGCGCGCCGTTCACCCACATGGCCAAGTACCAGGCGGCGATCGCCTCCGACCACGTGCTCGGCAAGGACACCGCGGTCGAGCACGTCGCCGACGGCCCCGGCGCGCCGCGCGTCATCTTCACCGACCCCCAGATCGCCGCCGTCGGCCACACCACCAGGACCGCGAAGGACGCCGGGCTGACCCCGCGCGTGGTCGACGTCGGGACGTCGGCCAACGCCGGCGGCTCGTACTACGGGCGCGGCGCCCGCGGCACCAGCCGCTTCCTGATCGACGAGGACCGCGGCGTGATCGTCGGCGCCACGATCACGGGCTCCGAGGTCGCCGACTTCCTCCAGCCGGCGACGATCGCGATCGTCGGCGAGGTCCCGCTCACCCGACTCCGCCACGCGATTCCGGCGTTCCCGACGCGCAGCGAGATCTGGCTCTACCTGTTCAACGAGCTGGGGCTCTGACGCGGCTGAGCCGTTAACGACCTCGGCCGCCCCGAGGGACGGCCGAAGAAGTTCTCGGCTGCCCGAGGGCCGCCGAAGAAGTCAGACACGAAGGGGAGCCGCTCGAGGAGCCCTCGGGTCAGCGCTGTGAAGCGCCAGACCTTCTCGGCGGCGGGCCTCTCACCTCGGTGGCCTCGCTCTTTGCGGCTCGTCCTCCGCGTCTGGTTGAAACCTATGTCGCGGATCCCGATCCGCGCAAGGGGTCAGATCACGCGATCCCGCATCGTCGGGGAAAATCAGACGTCGCTGAAGGTCCGCTCGACATGCGTGGCGTCCATCCCCAGCGCGAGCGCGACGATCAGGCCGATGTAGACGCCGGCGACGAGCAGCCGGTACAGCGGCTTGACGCGGTAGTACTCGGCGTTGCCCTCCTCGCCGTGCTTGCGCTGCTTCCAGCGCCGGTACGTCTCGAAGCCGCCGAGCAGCACGATGATCACGAGGATCGGGTTCGGCCAGACGAACATCAGCACGAGCAGGGCGCCGAAGCCGACGAACCACATCCACGGCGCCATCGCCGCCATCGCGCGACCGCCGTCGAGCGGCACGACCGGCAGCAGGTTGAACAGGTTCAGGAAGAAGCCGGTGAACGCGAGCGCGCGCCAGAAGTCGTCGTCGGTGGCCGCGGCGATCGGCAGCAGGGCCGCCGTCGCGAGCGAGCCGAGGATCGGGCCGGCAAGGCCGACGCGCGCCTCGGCGAGCGCG
>DATHJG010000064.1:0-4381 GCA_035489875.1 Solirubrobacteraceae bacterium
GCAAGGCGATTGCGCGCAACGGGATCGACACGATGAAGCGCGTCACGCTGGAACTCGGAGGCAAGTCGCCGACGATCATCCTCGAGGACGCCGACCTGTCAAAGGCCGTGCCGTTCGCCGTCCAGGCCGGTTTGTTCAACAACGGCCAGGCATGCATCGCAGGGACCCGGATCCTCGCCCCCCAGAGCCGCATCGACGAGGTCAGCCAAGCGCTCGCGGAGGCGGTGTCGGCGCTCAAGGTCGGCGATCCCAACGCGCAGGACACC
Organism: Solirubrobacteraceae bacterium; assembly: GCA_035489875.1. GTDB lineage: Bacteria > Actinomycetota > Thermoleophilia > Solirubrobacterales > Solirubrobacteraceae > DASQMT01. Next base: position 267 of record DATHJG010000064.1, read on the forward strand.
GTCGTCGGGCCGTTGCTCGACCGCGATCAGTACGAGCGCGTGGAGGGCTACATCCGCAAGGGCATCGAGGAGGGCGCCGAGCTGCTGGCCGGCGGCGAGGGCCACCCAGACGGACTCGAGGGCGGCAACTACGTCAAGCCGACGCTGTTTGCGGCAACCAACGACATGACGATCGCCCGCGAGGAGATCTTCGGACCGGTGTTGTCGCTGATCACCTACCGCGACGAGGCCGAAGCGATCCAGATCGCCAACGACACCCCGTATGGGCTGCACGGCTACGTCGCCGCCGGAGACGTCGAGCACGGCCGTCAGGTGGCCCGCCAGATCCGCGCCGGCCGCGTGATGGTCAACGAGATCATCGACGCGCCCGACGCGCCGTTCGGCGGCTTCAAGCAGTCCGGGATAGGCCGCGAGTTCGGCCGCTATGGCATCGCGGCATACCTCGAGACCCAGGCCGTCTTCAGCAAGTAACCCGGCCCCGACGGCGAGGCGGCCAGAAGGCCCCTCACCGCCCGCGGTGCTCCCATGCTCACACACAAGCAAAGGAATGTCCACGTGCACGCAATCACCATCAGCCAGTTCGGCGACCCCGACGTGCTGACCGAGGTCGAGCTACCAGATCCCCATCCCGGGCCTGGGCAGATCGCCATCGACGTCACCCACGCCGCGGTGGGAATGATCGACGTCATCTTCCGCCGCGGCGACCGCGCCGACGACGACCGCTTCCCACCCCCGCCGTTCGTGCCCGGTATCGAGGTCGCCGGATTCGTCCGCGAAGTCGGCGACGGAGTCGACCAGTTCAGGGCGGGACAACGAGTCGTCACCTTGTCGCTCATGGAGATGGGCGGCTACGCCACCGTGGCGCTCGCCGACGCGGCGCGAACGGTCTCGCTGGAGGGCATCGACGTGGACACCGCCCAGGCGCTCGCCGCGCTGCCCAATGCGGTGACCGCGCACCTCGCACTCACCCACGCCGTGCGGATCGACGGCGGTGAGACCGTGCTGGTCCATGGCGCCACCGGAGGCCTGGCCTCCGCGTTTCCTGCTGTCGCACGAGCACTCGGCGCCCGGCGGCTCATCGGCACCGTCGGTGACGCCCACATCGAGGCGGCACTCGCGCTCGGCTACGACAAGGTGATCACCGGCGCGAACTTCCCAGCCGCCCTCGAGGGCGAAGTGGTCGGCATCGTCGTCGATCCCGTGGGAGGAGAGCTGCGCAAACCCAGTCTCGACGTCCTCGCACCCCAAGGACAACTGCTGATCATGGGCCACGCCAGCAGCAACCCCGACGAACCATTCACCGGCGACGACCTCTGGCGAAGGAGCATCGGCGCGACCGGCTTCGTCGTCGGCGCCTTCCTTCAGACCGACCCCAGTCGCGCCCGACCGGCAGTCGAGGCCGTCTCGAGCTTGGTCGCCGACGGCACCCTCAGAGTCCCGGTGCAGACGCTCAAGCTCGCGCAAGCGGCGGTCGCCCACCGGCACCTGGAAGACCGCACGAACACGGGCCGGCTGATCCTGACCACGGACTAGCGGCGCGCCGTGGCATCGAGAGGAACATGGCCGCCGACGCGCGCGAGCACCACTAGCGATCCCGTACCCGGGCAGGCGGCAGCGTGCGGATGGAGGACCTTGGCGACCGCCCTCTACTACCCGTTCATACACTTCAAGGACGACAGCTGGCTGACGCTGTCCGCGCTCTACTGGGACCGAATGGCGCGGATCGTCCCCAAGTACGCGAAATCGCCGGTCGCCTACCTGTACGGACTCGAGAGAGGCCTCCGGCCGCAGACGGCCCTCGACCGCGTCGAACGGACGGTCAGTGGATTCCTCACCGGCGTCTGACTCAGCGGCACCGGTCGGTGGTGCGGCCAAATGCGCGCCGACCCCGCTCCGCGACGAGGCCCGCTTCGAGACGAAGCCCGGCAGACCCGTCTCCAACTTGCGGCACCACGATTTTCAGACGTCTGCTCCGCCGAACGAGCCGAGCCGTGTCCGCATCTCTGCCTGTGCTGGCACAGGCGATCGGATTCGGCGCGAAGCAGTAGCGCGACCGCCTACGCCACTCGCTGTCGCGTTGGAGGAGGAGGAGCCGTCCGCCGCCACCATCGGGCCGCTTACCATGGAACTCGGGTCGCGTAACGTGCGCATAGCACCGGGCGCAGAGATGCAACCGTGACGTACGGTGTACGACCAAAGGCGAGCGCGAACCCACGATGGCCGCGTCGCTCGGGCCGGCGGGCCTTTCCCAACCGCGTCCATGGCGCGTCCATCAGCTGCACGGGATGCGCCATGTCGCGGCCAGGACATACGAGACGCGCCGCGCCGACGACTCGCGCCGCACCGGTCTCGCCCGCGACTCCGCGCACCCCCGAACGCGAGAGCGAAAGTCTCCACAGCACGAGTGCGACTCCTGCTCGTCGTCCCTTGCGAGCGTCCGCAGCGCCGCGCCGGAGACGACCGCATCCAGGCGAAAGGAGAAGCGCGCGACTGGCCGCTGACGCGTTGCGAAGCAGCGTGGCTTGCTTCTCGTGAGCCATTTCGCGCGGAGGCACGATCACCTCGGTTTGGCTTGATCGTCAGGGCCCGGGGTGCCGACTGCGCGAACCCTCACCGAGCCCGCGCAGTAGTCGCACGGCAACGCCGCGCAGGGTCTCGGAGGTGTGGCTCAGGCTGGGGCCGCCGGAGGTCAGGATCGCGATCGCCACTCGTTGGCGCCCGCGGCGCAGGAGCGCGATCTGGTGGTTGACCGCCGAGGCGGTCGCACGCGGCGGGTCCCAGCCGCCCTTGAAGTGCAGGCGCCATCCCCGCGGCGCGGCGTCGGCGACACCCCAGCGCTGCTCTGGGACGATCCGGGCCAGGAGCGAGAGCGCGCGGGCGCGGTGGCGGCGTGGAACAAGACTCTCGAAACGGAGCATCAGCCGTGCGCCGTCGGCGGCCGTGAGGCGGCTCACGCCCCAGGCCGGGGCGGCCGCGAAGTCTCGCATCCCGGCGCGCCGCGCGATCGCGGTCAGACCCTCGCCGCCGACCAGCCCGTGGATTGATGTCGCGGCGTCGTTGTCAGAACGGGTGATCATCGCCTCGAGAGTGGCCGCCTCGCCCGTGGCCAGCGCCCGCCATCGGACGTCGGGCGCCCGCAGGTAAGCGGCGAGCAACATCGCCTTGACCACGCTGGCCGAGCGCGCCGGAGTTCGGCCGCGGAAGCTCCAGCTGCGGTGCCCGCGCAGCACGGCAAACGAGACCATCGCCTCTCGACGACGGACATAGGCCCGCGCCGAAGCCATTCCCGGCCGCCAGGCCGGTGCAGCCGGCGGGCGCCGGGGCTCCGACAAGACGATCGGTATCGTGCCCTTCCGAACGCTCCCTGCCACCCGCGAGCCCGAGGCATCGCGACGAGGTGCCTCGGACGCTGGCGCCGACCCCAGTAGCGCACCCAGCACAGCGGCTGAGCCGATCAGACCCGTCGCGGCAGCGCCGCGAGCGTGGAGCGATGGCATCTCGCCATTCTTCCATCCGCCGCGTCGCCCGCCCTCGCTTCGCGCGCCGAGCCGGAGCGGCTGGAACCGCGCGCTGGTAGTCCGCGAGTGTTGCTTCGAGTGTCTGTGTCCGCTTCGCGGACCCGCGCGGGCGCGTGAAAAGGTGGATGATCCTGGCGTCGCCCGTGACGCCGACCCTTGCCTTGGTGCCTGTGAGCCTGTTTTGAGTTTGGCGTGCGGGGTCTCCCCGGAGCTCCGGACTGTGCTGCGAGCACGACTGTCAGATTCGTTTGTTTCTGAGGCCCCTGGGCGGCGGTTGGTGCGGCTGGTCGATCGAGAGGGGCATGGTGGAGACGATCGTCGAGCGCCCAGCGGCGCTGGATGTCCACAAGGCGCAGGTGACCGTTCGCGTCCCGGACGACGGGGGCGGGCGCGAGGAACGGGTCGCGGAGTTCGCCACGACGCGCGGGCGCCGGCCCGTGTAACCGCCGCCGAGATGCGGGATCGTCGGCGGACAGGAGTACGACGAACTCCTCGCGGCCGAGGATGGTGGTCTCGCCAGTCCAGCGCCGGGGCGGGGGACCGATCGCGAAATCGCCGACGCCCGAGGCGACGGCGGCCTCCAGTGCGTCGTGGTGC